>NZ_PQMX01000059.1:0-37362 GCF_004368385.1 Burkholderia sp. B10
CTCGTAGTACGGTCGAAGTGCAGTCGAAGTACGGCGGAGGTGCGATGGAAGTACGGCGGAAGCGCGATCGAACTACGCTCGAACCAAGGTCTCGGGGGCGCCCGAACGCCGCTCGACGCGCGATTGACCGGCTCGTCGGGCGCCCACTAGAATCGGTCGGAACTGCCCGTGCGCCGCGCGCCGCGGCGCTCACGTGCCCATTGACCCGACTGTCGAGGAAGCCTCCGTGCTCACGTCTTTGATCCGGCACGCGCCGGCCGCGCCGTGTTGGCGCGCCGTGTGCCGCCTGGCCCGCGCGCTGGTCGTCTGCGCGCTGCTGCCGCTCGTCGCGTGCGCGACGCACCCGCCTGCGACGTCGCTCGAGCGCTCCGTGTCCCACGCGCTGCCGGCCGATGCCGCGACGCCGCTGCGCACGGCGCTGGCCGCACCGGAAGCCGCACATCCCGGGCAGTCGGGCTTCCGCCTGCTCGCCGACGGCGCCACCGCGCTGCAGATGCGCATCGCGCTCGCGCGGGCGGCCACGAAGACGCTCGACATGCAGTACTACATCGCGACCGAGGACACGACCGGCAAGCTGCTGCTCGCCGCGGCGCTGTACGCGGCCGATCGCGGCGTGCGCGTGCGGATGCTGGTCGACGACCTGAACTTCCGCGACATCGACCGCGTGATGGCCGCGCTCAATACGCACGGGAACATCGAGATCCGCGTGTTCAACCCGTTCGGCGCGTCGCAGTACGGGATGGTCGAGCGCACGGCCAATTTCTTCACGCGGCTCGACAGCTTCACGCGCCGCATGCACAACAAGGCGATGATCGCGGACAACCAGCTCGCGATCGTCGGCGGCCGCAATCTCGGCGACGAATACTTCAGTGCGAGCCCGACGCTGCAGTTCCGGGATCTCGACGTGCTCGCGGCCGGCCCGGTGACGAACGACATCTCGAAGAGCTTCGACGACTACTGGGCGAGCGCGAGCAGCTATCCGTTGCGCGTGCTGAACCACCAGCGCTTCGATCCGAAGGATCTCGACGCGGTGCGCGACGAGCTGCGCGAGCACTGGCGCAACAACGCCGACCCGTACAACGCGAAGCCGTTGAACGCCACGCCGCTGGCGCGCCAGATCGCGCGCGACGAGCTGGAACTCGTGTGGGCGCCGGCCGAGTTCAAGGTCGATGCGCCGGACAAGATCGCGCAGCCGACCGACACCTACGTGAGCCCGCCGATGCAGCGCCTGGCCGACCTCACGCGCGGCGCGCGCACGGAATTTCTCGCGTTTTCGCCGTACTTCGTGCCGCACGACGCCGGCGTGAAGATCCTCGGCGATACGGCCGCGCGCGGCGTGCGCGTCGCGATCGTCACGAATTCGCTCGCGGCCACCGACGCGGTCGCGGTGCAGGCCGGCTACGCGCCGTACCGCGTGCCGTTGCTGCAGCGCGGCGTCGAGTTGTACGAATTCAAGTCGCAGCCCGAACAGCCGCCCGCGCGGCTGTTCGGCTCGCGCTCGCGTGCGAGCCTGCATGCGAAGGCGTACGTGATCGACCGGCAGATCGTCGTGATCGGCTCGCTGAACCTCGACCCGCGTTCCGCACACCTGAACACCGAACTGGCGCTCGTGATCCACAGCCCGCAGCTCGCGCAGCAGGCGGCGGCGATCTTCGCGCACGTGACGCAGCCCGACCAGAGCTACCGCGTGACGCTCGCGCCGCAGCCGGGCGGCGGCCCGCCCGCGCTCGAATGGACGGGCACCGACGGCGGGCAAACCACCACCTATCACGTCGACCCGCATGCCGGGCTGCTGCGCAACGTGATGACCGGCGTCTTCATGCTGCTGCCGGTCGACGATCAGTTGTAACGGCGGCGCGGCTCCGGCAAAACCCGTGTTACCGAGGTGCCGCCACAGGCGATATAGTTGCTCGCACAACGATACGCGCAGCGTCGCGGGCCGGACCCGAGGCGCCGCCCGCGCGTGCCGCAGCCGCGCCCGTGCGCAACCGGAGTGCCCGATGCAACGTGTCCCGAACCAGCCGTTCACGCGTCCCGCCCGTTTCTCCGAAGCCGAATGGCAAGCGCGTGTGCAGCTCGCGGCCGCCTACCGGATCTTCGCTCACCTCGGCTGGACCGAGCTGATCTACAACCATATCTCGCTGCGCGTGCCGGGCGCGGACGGCCACTTCCTGATCAACCCGTTCGGGCTCCATTACCGCGAGGTGTGCGCGTCGAATCTCGTGAAGGTCGACGTCGACGGCAACGTGATCGGCCATTCCGACTGGCCGATCAACCCGGCCGGCTTCACGTTCCACGGCGCGATCCATGCGGCGCTGCCCGACGCGCACTGCGTGATGCACGTGCACACGACGCCGACGATGGCCGTGTGCTGCGCGCGCGACGGCCTGTCGTTCTCGAATTTCTATTCGGCGCAGCTCTACGGGAAGGTCGCGTATCACGATTTCGAGGGCATCACCGTGCATGCGGAGGAGGGCCGTCGGATCGTCGCGAGCGCGGGCGGACGGCCCGTGCTGCTGCTGCGCAACCATGGGCCGGTGACGATCGGTGCGACGCTCGCGCACGCGTTCTCGCTGATGTGGCTGCTCAATCGCGCGTGCGAGGTGCAGGTGGCGACGCACGCGATCGGCGAGCCGTTGCCGATCGAGCCGCCGGTGCTCGACCGGTGCGTGCGCGATTCGCTGAATTTCGATCCGAAGCACGGCGCGGGACAGGACGCGTTCGACGCGCTGCAGCGTATCGTCGATCGTATCGATCCGGGGTATCGCGCGTGATGGATACGCGGGTGATGCGTAACTGCGGCGGGGCAGATTGCTTCGGGCTGCTTGCCGACGCCCGACGCCGAAGCGGCGGACGAGGCGGGTATCGCGTGCGCGACGAGCAAAAAAAACGCGGCCGGCTGGCCGCGTGAATACTCGCAGACTCCTTCGGACGAAGGAAACAAGCAACTGTGAGACGGAGTGTAGCGAAAGGCCGCGTGCGGATTCAGGCGTTGCGCTGCAAAGGTCCCTTCCTGGATTCGGCACGCTGCCGGATCGGCGCCGATCGACTACCATCACGTAGCGCCCCGGCCGCGGGGCGTACCACGTCGTACAAGGAGGATTCATGCCGAAGTTGCGTTTGCTCCAGGTGGCGTTGCTCACGGGCGTTCTGGCGGCCGGCAGCGCCGCCGCCGAAACGGTGCGTCTGTCCGCGAACCTGCAGCCGTCGAGCGAGGTGCCGCCCACCGCGACCAAGGGTGCCGGCGCGGTCGACGCCACCTACGACACGGCGACCCACCTGCTGCGCTGGACCGTCACTTACGAAAACCTGACGGGGCCGGCGACGGCCGCACATTTCCACGGTCCCGCGCCGGTCGGCCAGAACGCCGGCGTGCAGGTGCCGATTCCGAAGGACGAGCTCGCGAGCCCGATCAAGGGCTCGAAGGAGCTCACCGACGCGCAGGTGGCCGAGCTGACGAGCGGCAAGTGGTACTTCAACGTGCATACGAAGGCGCATCCGGCCGGCGAGATCCGCGGGCAGGTGATGCCGGCGAACTGATGCGCGCGGCGGCGTTTGACATATAGGGTGTCGAAGGCGGGTGGCGAGTCGGTCGAGATGACGTGTGGCTCGACAGGCCGCCGCTCGGGCAGATGTAAGCGCCGATCGCGCCGCAGGCGCGCGATGCTCGACCGCCAGTCGGCGAACCGGCGAACCGCCCGAACCGCCCGAACCGCCCGAACGCCCGAACGCCCGAACGCCCGAACGCCCAACGCCCAACGCCCAACGCCCAACGCCCAACGCCCAACGCCTCGCACCCACCCCCGCGCTTCACCGCGCCGGCGCGCCGTCGATCGCCTGATACGCGGCCCGCACGGCCGCCGCGCCGTACTTGCGCTCGAGCCGGCGCACGGTGAAGTGGCCGTGCGCCATCTGCTGGAAGTGATCGATGAACAGCGTGTTGACGGTCGCGCCGAGTACCGCGCCGATCGCCGGGATCGACTTCGCGGCCATCTGCTCGGTCACCTGCACGGAAAAACGTGACGCGACCGTCTGCACCAGCTTGAACACCGCCGCCGAGCTGTGCGCGGCCACACCTTTCGTCGCGATGTCGGACGACGCCTTCGAGATCGCCTGCGCGAGCGCGCCGCGCAGCACGAAATAGCCGAGATCTGCGTCCTCTTCCCGCTTGTCCGTGTCGCCGCCCATGCCGAGCACGGCCAGGCACTGCAACTGCGTGTCGACCGCCGCGAGATCCTCGCCCTCGCTGCGCGCGATGTCGCACACCGAGCGGAAGATCAGCGTGGTCGTGACCGGCAGCTCGACCGGCAGCGCGAGGAAGCCGAACGCGCCGCCGGCCGCGCCGGTCGTCGCGACCGCGAGCTTGTGCAGCAGGTTGCTCGGCTTGTCGGGCTCGGCATCGGGCGCAGGCGGCTTGCCGAGCGTGCGCAGCGCGATGTTCAGGCACTTGCGCAGCGCGAGCTGTGTCGCATCGTTGATCTTGCCGGTCGCGAACGTCGGCAGCCGCCCGATCATCTTCTCGACCGGCGCACCGAGCACGCTGGTCAGCTTCAACGTCAGCGACGGGCTTTCCAGCACCTGCTTCGCGCGCCGCAGCGCGTCCTGGTCCTGCGGCGACAGCGTCGCCGCAGGCGTGATCGAAATCGGTTCCATCGTTCTCCCTGGCGGCACGCCGCCCATCCCATGCCCGCGTAGATTACTCCGACGTGCTACACTTTCGCGATTGTTTGACACGTCAAAGATTGCATCAACAAAAAATGCCGGTCCATACTGCCGCCCACCATTCCAGCGGGCAACTTCTGCCGTTTCGCGAGTCGCTGCTCGCGATGATCGGGATCTCGTTCGTCACCATGCTCGTCGCGTTCGACCAGACGGTCGTCGGCACCGCGTTGCCGACCATCGTCGCCGAGTTGCGCGGCTTCGACCTGTACGCATGGGTCGCGACGTCGTACCTGCTCAGCTCCGTGATCACCGTGCCGATCTTCGGCCGCCTCGGCGACTATTACGGCCGCAAGCCGTTCGTGATCGTGTCGATCGTCGTGTTCACCGGCGCGTCGGTGTTGTGCGGGATGGCCAACGACATGCTGTACCTCGTGCTGGCGCGCGGCCTGCAAGGGATCGGCGGCGGCATGCTGGTCGGCACCGCGTTCGCGTGCATCCCCGACCTGTTCCCCGATTCGGTCGTGCGGCTGCGCTGGCAGGTGCTGATGAGTTCGGCGTTCGGCATCGCGAACGCGATCGGGCCGTCGCTCGGCGGGTTCCTGACCCAGTCGTTCGGCTGGCGTTCGGTGTTCTACGTGAACCTGCCGATCGGCATCCTGTCGCTGTTCTTCGTGTGGCGCTACCTGCCGCACCTGCGGCACGTCGAGCACGACCGCAGCATGCGGCTCGACTGGCCCGGCGCCTTGCTGATCGCGCTGTCGCTGGGCGCGCTGCAGCTGTTCGTCGAATGGCTGCCGAAATACGGCTTGATGAGCTGGGCGTCGCTGCTGCTGGTAGTCGCGCTCGGCGCGGGCGTGGCGTTGTGGCACTGGGAGAAGCGCTGCGCGCAGCCGATCCTGCCGTTCGACATGTTCGGCAACCGCGCGCTGTCGGCGCTGTTCGTGCTCGCGATGCTCGCCGGCTTCTCGATGTTCTCGCTGCTGTTCTATGCGCCGCTGCTGTTCCAGGGCGGCTTCGGGATGTCGCCGAAGGCGGCGGGGCTCGTCATCACGCCGCTCGTCGTGTTCATCACGATCGGCAGCATCATGAACGGGCGCGTCGTCACGCGCATCCGCCATCCGAACGCGATGCTGCACGTCGGCTTCGGGCTGTTCGCGTTCACCTGCGCGGGTGTCGTCGTGTCGACCCACACGACGCCTGGCTGGATGCTGATGATCCTGATGGTCGCCGGCGGGATCGGGCTCGGCTTCGTGCTGCCGAACCTCACCGTGTTCGCGCAGCAGACCGCCGGTCGCGAGCACCTCGGCATCGCGACCGCGCTCCTGCAATCGCTGCGCATGGTCGGCGGGATGATCGGCACCGCGCTGACCGGCACGCTCGTCAACCAGATGTATTCGAGCGGCGTGCACGATGCGCTGGCCGGCGATCGCGCGCTGCAGTGGCATGCGCAACTCGCCGATCCGCAGATCCTGATCGACCGTGCGGCGCAAGGCCGTCTGGTCGCGGAGCTGACGGCGGCCGGGCATAATGGCGCGCTGCTGCTGGAAGCGGCCCGCGAATCGCTCGTCGGTGCGATTCACCTGGGCGTCGCGATGGCGGCCGTCGTCGCCGTGGTGTCGGTGTGGCAATGCCGCCGCGTGCCGCCGATCGCGCTGCGACGCAAGGTCGAACCGCATGTCGCGGCCGATTGAAACGATTCACCGAATGAACGAGTAGGCATCAGCGCATGGAAGAACCGGACCGCATCGCGATCTTGCAGCAATTCGGACGCACGTATCGCGCGTTCATGAGCGCGTTCGAAACGCACGTCGGGCAGCCGATGCCGCGCTGGCGCATCATGGTGGCGCTGCATACGCTGGACGGCCAGGCGTCGCAGAAGAAGCTCGTCGAGGTGCTGCGCATCGATCCGGGCGCGCTCACGCGCCAGCTGAAATCGCTCGATGCGCTCGGCTGGATCGAGCGCGCGTCCGATGCCCGCGACAACCGGGTGACCAACGTCACGCTGACCGCCGCCGGGCGCGCGGCGTTCGACGCGTGCCTGCCGCGCCGCAAGGCGTTCCTCGACCGCACCGTCGCGCAGTTGCCGGACGACGTGCTGACCGCGCTGTCGGGCGCGCTGGCGATGCTGGAGTCGCGGATCGCGGAGGTCGGCTCGACGCCGTCTCCGCACTGAAGGGCGGCGACCGGCGCGGCGCGGCGGGCCCGAGAGCCCACCGCCCAACGCCGGCCGGCGCTCGTCACATCACTTCATTTCCCTTCTACGGGCACGACGACTTCGCTCACAGCTCGATGCGCGTGCCGAGCAATGCGAGGAACTGCGCGAGCCACGCCGGATGCGCGGGCCACGCGGGCGCGGTGACGAACGGCGCGTCGGTCACGGCCGCATCGACCGGAATGTCCGCATATTCGCCGCCGGCGAGCTTCACTTCCGGCGCGCAGGCCGGGTAGGCCGAGATGCGCTTGCCGCGGATCACGTCGGCGGCCGCCAGCAGCTGCGCCGCATGGCAGATCGCGGCGATCGGCTTGCCGGCCTGCGCGAACGCGCGCACCAGCGCGATCACCTTCGCATCGAGACGCAGATATTCGGGCGCGCGGCCGCCGGCGATCGCGAGCGCGTCGTAGCTCGACGCGTCGACGTCGTCGAAGCTCGCGTTCAGCGTGAAATAGTGGCCGGGCTTTTCGGTGTAGGTCTGGTCGCCTTCGAAATCGTGGATCGCGGTCTTGACCTTGTCGCCGGCGCGCTTGCCGGGGCACACGGCGTCGACGCGATGGCCGACGGCCTGCAGTGCCTGGAACGGCACCATCGTTTCGTAGTCTTCGGCGAAATCGCCGGTCAGGAACAGGATCTTCTTCGCGGCCATGGCACTCTCCATTCAACGGCGTTGAAGGGCCGTTCGCGCGGCGAGCGGCGCACGGCCGCCGCGGCGGCGATGCGGCCCCGAGGACGAACGCGCAGTGTACTCCGCCCGCTCGAAGCGTGCGTGACGGCCGCCCGCGGCGGGCGGCGCCACGCGCGGACGGCGTGTCAGAAGAACGTTTCGACGACTTCCGTCACGCGGTACTGCGGATCGACGACGAGCAACTGCCGCCATTTGTCGAACGTGAGGCACGGGTGCGAGATGTCGAACGCGACCATGTCGCCGACCTTCACGTCCGCGCCCGGCGGGACCTGCAGATACGCGTGCTGGTCCATCATCCCCGTCACGGCCCAGCCTTCGGTTGCGGCCAGCTCGCGCGGCGCGCCGTCGCGGCCGGGGCGGAAATGGCGCGCCGGCTCCGGCATGCCCGCGTCGAACGCCGCGTCGCGCTTGCCGAGCGCGACGATCGCGCGGTCCGGTTCCGGCACCGACTGCACGTACGCCCACAGCTGCAGCGCCGGCAGCAGCCCTTCGCCCATCCTGCGTGCGATCGGATTGCGCGCGAACACGTCCGCTTGCGCCTTCCTGTAGATGCCGACGTCATGCGTCAGATAGCAGCCCGGACGCAGCACGATCTCGGCGAAACCGGCGTCGGACGCCTTCGCGAATTCCTCCGCGACCACGTCGTACCACGCGGAGCCGGCCCCCGACAGGATCGCCGGCGCGCGCGCGAAGCAGCCGGCTTCGGCCAGTTCGCGCGTGAGTGCGACCGCGTGTTGCAGGAACGTGCGGATCTCGCCTTCTTCCTTCAGCACGCCTTCGTAGAGTTCGATGCCGGCCAGCTTCAGCGTGTCCGGATGGCGGGCGATCGCATCGAGCACCGCCTGGCGCTGCGCAGCGTCGCGCACGCCGGCGCGGCCACCCGGCACGCCGAGCTCGAGCAGCACGTTCAGCGTCTTGTTCGCCGCGCCGAAAAAGCGGCCGAGCTGCTCGACGCCATCGACGGAATCGACGAGGCAGAAGAACTCGAATTCGGGATCGGACAGCAGCCCCGCGATGATCGTCATGTTCTGGCGGCCGACCAGTTGGTTCGCCAGCAGCACGCGCCGCACGCCGCCGTGATACGCGGCCTGCGTCTGGTGCGCGGTCGCGAGCGTGATGCCCCACGCGCCGGCCGCGAGCTGGCGGCGGAACAGCTGCGGCGCCATCGTCGTCTTGCCGTGCGGCGCGAACTGCGCGCCGTACTGCTGGACGAACGCCTGCATCCAGTTCAGGTTGTGTTCGATCCGGTCGGCGTACAGCACGGCCGCGGGCAGGCTGACGTCCTCCGCGAGCAGGTTCCACTCGAGGCGGCCCGCTTCGTCGAGCGGCACGCTCGCGCTCGGCACGTTGCCGAGGCCCTTGCCCAACGGATCTATTTTCGGCTCCTGATAGTTTGTAACTTTCATGTCGTCCCGCTCCATCATCACTATGCATTGCATCGAAGTTGACATGCCGATGGTACCGAAAGTAGCATCGGCGCGGTGATGTTATTTAGTAACACGACGCGCGCCAGCGCTTTCCACCGATGAATTCCCCCGTCTCGCGGGCCGCGTCACGCGCGGCCGCCCAGTCATCCGCGCAGCTTGCGCAGCCGGCCGTCGACATCGTCGCACGCATCACCGAATGCGCGCCCGAACTGCGCGACGCCGAGCGCAAGGTCGCTGCGTTCATCCTCGCCGATCTGGCGCGCGCCGCGCATGCCAGCATCGGCGCGCTTGCGCGCGACGCGCAGGTGAGCGTCGCGACGGTCACGCGGTTCGCGAAGGCCGTCGGCTGCCGCGACGTGCGCGAGCTGAAGGTGCTCGTCGCGCAGGCGGCGGCGGTGGGCCGGCGGTTTCTGGCGCCGTCCGACCAGCCGCACGCCCACGATACGAGCCCGGCATCGGTGGTCTACGACGAGATCTGCGTCGCGCTCGCGCACAACCACCAGTTGCTGCGCAACACGTCGTTCGACGCGGCCGCCGACCTGCTCGCCGGCGCGCAGATGATCTACGTGTACGGGCAGGGCGGCGGCTCGACCGCGCTCGCCGACGAGCTGCGCTTTCGCCTCGTGCGCTTCGGCCGGCCGGTCGCGAGCTACCAGGACAGCCTGCTGCAGCGGATGGTGTCGGCGACGCTGTCGCGCGACGCCGTGGTCGTCGCGCTGTCGGTGAGCGGACGCGTGCCGGAGCTGCTCGACAGCTGCCGCGTCGCGAAGCGCTACGGCGCGACGCTGATCGCGATCACCGCGCCGGCTTCGCCGCTCGCGAAGCTCGCCGATCACCTGATCCCGGTGGTCGCGTTCGAAACCGATTTCATCTACAAGCCGTCGACGTCGCGCTACGCGATGATGATGGCGATCGACGTGCTCGTGACCGGCGTCGCGCTGCGGCTCGGCGATGCGGGCCGCGAATCGCTGCGCCGCATCAAGCATGCGCTCGACGCGCATCGCGGCGGCGGAGATCGTCAACCGGTAGGAGACTGACCATGCATTCGCATCCCGAAGCCGCCGATACGCTGATCGTCGGCGCGCAGCTGTACGACGGCACCGGCGCGCCGCCCGTCACGCGCGACGTCGCGATCCGCAACGGCGCGATCGCGGCGATCGGCAACCTGTCGAACTGGCTCGCCGAGAGCGTCGTCGATGCGAACGGCCGCGCGCTCGCGCCCGGTTTCGTCGACGTGCACACGCATGACGACACGCACGTGATCCGCGCGCCGCAGATGCTGCCGAAGATCTCGCAGGGCGTGACGACCGTGATCGTCGGCAACTGCGGGATCAGCGCGTCGCCGGTCACGCTCGCCGGCGAGCCGCCCGATCCGATGAACCTGCTCGGCGAGCGCGACGCGTTCCGCTACCCGACCTTCGCCGCCTATGTCGCGGCGGTGAACGAAGCGCGCCCGGCGGTCAACGTCGCGGCGCTCGTCGGGCACACGGCGCTGCGCAACAACCAGATGGACCGGCTCGACCGCGCGGCGACCGACGGCGAAATCGCCGCGATGCGCGCGCAGCTCGACGAGGCGCTCCAGAACGGCGCGCTCGGTTTGTCGTCGGGCCTCGCCTACGGCTCCGCGTTCGCGGCGCCGACCGAGGAAGTGATGGCGCTCGCGGAGCCGCTCGCGAAGGCGCGCGCGCTGTATACGACGCACATGCGCACCGAGTTCGACGCGATCCTCGATGCGATGGACGAGGCGTACCGGGTCGGGCGGCACGCGCAGGTGCCCGTCGTGATCTCGCATCTGAAGTGCGCGGGGCCGTCGAACTGGGGGCGCAGCACCGAGGTGCTCGCGTCGCTCGACGGCGTGCGCCGCCTTCAGCCGGTCGGCTGCGACTGCTATCCGTACAGCCGCAGCTCGTCGACGCTCGACCTGAAGCAGGTGAGTGGCGACATCGACATCACGATCACGTGGTCGGCGCCGCATCCGGAAGTCGCCGGCAAATTGCTGAAGGCGATCGCGGCCGACTGGGGCGTGACCGAGCAGGAAGCCGCGCAGCGCATCCGTCCGGCCGGCGCCGTGTACCACAACATGTCCGAGGACGACGTGCGGCGCATCCTGTCGCACCCGGCGACGATGGTCGGCTCCGACGGGCTGCCGAACGATCCGCTGCCGCATCCGCGCCTGTGGGGTGCGTTCCCGCGCGTGCTCGGCCACTATGTGCGCGACACGAACCTGCTGCCGCTGGAGGAGGCGATCCGCAAGATGACGTCGCTGTCCGCGCGGCGCTTCGGGCTCGCGCGTCGCGGCGAGGTGCACGTCGGCTACCACGCGGATCTGGTGCTGTTCGATCCGGCCCGCGTGATCGATGCGGCGACCTTCGAGCAGCCGCAGCAGCCGGCGCACGGCATCGACGCGGTGTGGGTGAACGGCGTGCTGACCTACGAGAACGGGCAGCCGACCGGCGCGCGCGCGGGCGGCTTCGTGGCGCGTGGCGAGCGTTCTGCGGCCGCCGCCGATGCGGCCTTCTGAGCGCGGCAGGCAGGTCGAGATTCGGCGTGTGCCGCGAGCGGCGCGCGCCTTCGCAATGAAATGGAACTGAACCGGAACTGAAACGGAGTGAAACGATGAAGCGATATGGCGTGGGCGAAGCGAAGGGGACGGGCGGCCAGGTGATGCCGTTCGCGCGGGCGGTCGAGGCCGACGGCTGGCTCTACGTGTCGGGGCAGACGCCGATGGTGAACGGCGAGGTCGTCGAAGGCGGGATCGTCACGCAGTCGAAGCAGGCGATCGAGAACCTGATCGCGATCCTGAAGGAAGCCGGCTACGGCGTCGAGGACGTCGTGCGCTGCGGCGTGTGGCTCGACGACGCGCGCGATTTCGCGTCGTTCAACAAGGTGTTCGTGTCGTACTTCGGCGCCAACCCGCCGGCCCGCGCGTGCGTGCAGTCGAGCATGGTGATCGACTGCAAGGTCGAAGTGGACTGCATCGCGTACAAGGCGCCGGCGAAGTAACGCGGCCGCGCTGCTGGTCGCAAGGCAAACAGCCCCGCCGGTGCAAACCGGCGGGGCTGTTGCGTTCAGGGCCGCGAGCAGCGGCCGGTGCGCGTCACTGCCGCGCGGTGCGCGCGTTGTCCGGCATCGACTGGTTGTAGTTGGTGCGGAACGGGTTGATGTCGAGCCCGCCGCGGCGCGTATAGCGCGCATACACCGCGAGCTTCAGCGGTTTGCACGCCTGCAGGATGTCGAGGAAGATGCGCTCGACGCACTGCTCGTGAAAGCCCGTGTGGTTGCGAAACGAGATGATGTAGCGCAACAGCCCCGCGTGATCGATCTGCGGGCCGACGTAGTGGATCTGCACGCTGCCCCAGTCGGGCTGGCCGGTGACCGGGCAGTTCGAGCGCAGCAGGTCGGACACCAGCGTCTCCTCGACCGGCGCTTCGTCGGCGGCGGCCGACAGCAGCGACGGATCGGGCTCGTACACGTCGGTGTCGAGGTCGAGGCGGTCGAGCGACAGCCCGTCGAGCTCCTCCATCTGCAGCTTGCCGAAGTCGTGCGGCGACACCAGCTGCACCGACACGCTCGCGCCGCACGCGGCCGACACGTCGCGCTTGAGCACGTCGCGCACGGCATCGACGGAATCGAACTTCGATTGCGCGAACGAGCCGAGATACAGCTTGAACGACTTCGATTCGACGATGTTCGGCGATTCTGCCGGCACGTAGAAGGTCGCGACCGCGAGCTGGGGCTTGCCGCGCGCGTTCAGCCACGACAGCTCGTACGCATTCCAGATGTCGGTGCCGAAGAACGGCGGCGCGGCCGCGATGCCGAGCTGCTCGCGCGCGCCCGCGCGCGGGATCGGAAACAGCAGCGACGCGTCGTACTGCGCCGCGTAGACGGTGGCCTTGCCGAGCGGGGAATGTTCGGGGTTCATGGCACGCAACCTTTACGACAGGAACAGGCGGTAGGCCGGATTGGCGCTCTCTTCGACATACGGATAGCCGAGCGCGGCCAGGAAGCGTTCGAACTCGGCGCGATCGGCTTGCGGCACCTGCAGCCCGACCAGGATCGAGCTGTAGTCGGCGCCCTGGTTGCGGTAGTGGAACAGGCTGATGTTCCAGTCCGGCGCCATCGACGACAGGAACTTCATCAGCGCGCCCGGCCGCTCCGGAAACTCGAAGCGGAACAGACGCTCGTCGAGCGCCAGCGGCGAGCGGCCGCCGACCATGTAGCGGATATGCTCCTTCGACAGCTCGTCGTGCGTCAGGTCGACCGTCTTGAAGCCGTGCGCGTCGAAGTTCGCGGCGATCTCGGCCGACTCGCCGCGCCGGCGGATCTGCACGCCGACGAAGATGTGCGCCGATTTTTCATCGGCGATCCGGTAGTTGAACTCGGTCACGCTGCGGTCGCCCACCAGCGAGCAGAACCGCTTGAAGCTGCCGCGCTCCTCGGGGATCGTGACCGCGAACACGGCTTCGCGCGCCTCGCCCACTTCTGCGCGTTCGGCCACGAAGCGCATCCGGTCGAAGTTCATGTTCGCGCCGGAGGTGACCGCGACGAGCGTCTGATTCTCGATCCCTTCGCGTTCCACGTAACGCTTGGCGCCGGCGACCGCCAGCGCGCCGGACGGCTCGAGCACGCTGCGCGTGTCCTGGAACACGTCCTTGATCGCCGCGCACAGCGCGTCGGTGTCGACGGTGACGACGCCGTCGAGGAATTCGCTGCACAGCCGGAAGGTCTCCTCGCCGACCAGCTTCACCGCGGTGCCGTCGGCGAACAGCCCGACTTCGCTGAGCTCGACGCGTTCGCCCTTCTGCAGCGACTGCGCCATCGCGCACGAATCCTCCGCCTGCACGCCGATCACCTTGATCTCGGGGCGCACGGCCTTCACGTACGCGGCGACGCCCGACGCGAGCCCGCCGCCGCCGATCGGCACGAAGATCGCGTGGATCGGCCCCTGATGCTGCCGCAGGACTTCCATCGCGATCGTGCCCTGGCCGGCGATCACGTACGGATCGTCGAACGGGTGCACGAACGTGAGGTCGCGCTCCTGCTGCACCTTGAGCGCATGCGCGTACGCATCGCTGTACGACTCGCCTGCCTGGATCACCTCGACGCTCGGGCCGCCGTGCGCGCGCACTGCGTCGACCTTCACCTGCGGCGTCGTGACCGGCACGACGATCACCGCCTTCACGCCCATGCGCGCCGCCGAGAACGCGACGCCCTGCGCATGGTTGCCGGCGGACGCGGTGATCACGCCGCGCGTGAGCGCGTCGGCCGGAATGTGCGCCATCTTGTTGTACGCGCCACGCAGCTTGAACGAGAACACCGGCTGGTTGTCCTCGCGCTTCAGGTAAATGGGGTTGCGCAGCCGTGTCGACAGGTTGCGGGCCGGTTCGAGTTCCGTCTCGCGTGCGACGTCGTAGACGCGCGCGGTGAGGATTTTCTTCAGGTAGTCGTGGGATGCCATGGGCGCTCGCGGGCAGTGCGAAAAGCAGAGGGTAAAGGATCAATGATAGCGCCAAGGGTCCGCCTGCACGCAAGCGACGTGCCGGCGGCAGGTTCGCCGCGCGGCGCGCACGACGTCCGCAGGACGCCCGCACGAAGCCGTTCGCGGCCTGCCATGCCGTGCTCGCCGGGTCCACTGCGCGGTTCAACCGCGGTTTAACCGCGCGGTTACCGACCGGCCGGCCGGCGAATGCCGGCGCGAAGCGGCGTCGAGCCAGGCGTGGCGCGGCTTGCGGCGAAAGCCCCACGACCTGTCCGGCGTGCCACGGACGGCCCGATCATGGGTTAGAATTCCGTTTTGAATCAAGGATCGGAAGATGCAGAGGCACCCTCGGATCGCCCCGTTGAAGCCGACGCCGCGCGCTGCCAGCCCCGCGGCGCAGCGGCATGCGCGCCGCGCGCGATCGTGCTGATGGCGCCGAGTGCCGCCAGGCCCTGCCGGCCCGGATCGGTGAGTCTCCACCCGTTCCGGCCCCATGCGAGATAGTCGCGCGCCTGGCACCAGAACAGATTTCCCCAAGATTGCGCCCACGCGCTTGCCGACGCCCGTGCACGGTGTATCGGCCCTCCGAGTCGTCCGAACATGAACGCACCACAAGTTTTCGATCCGCATGGCGCGGCCGCCGCCGTCGCCGCCGACCCCGCGCCCCGTCTGCGCGAGATTCCCTACAACTACACGTCGTTTTCCGACCGCGAGATCGTGATCCGCCTGCTCGGCGAGGACGCGTGGTCGGTGCTCGACGAGCTGCGCGCCGAACGCCGCACGGGCCGCTCGGCACGGATGCTGTACGAAGTGCTCGGCGACATCTGGGTCGTGCGCCGCAACCCGTACCTGCAGGACGACCTGCTCGACAACCCGAAGCGCCGCGCCTTGCTGATCGAGGCGCTGAACCACCGGCTGACCGAGATCGGCAAGCGCCGCCGGGCCGACCTCACCGAGCATCGTGACGACGCTGGCCGCGAGCGCGCCGGCCGCGTCGAGATGCTCGAGGCCGCCGCGCAGCGCGCGGTCGACGAGTTTGCCGACGAATTCGACAAGATGGCCGACCTGCGCCGCCGCGCGACCAAGGCGCTCGGCCGCTGCACACAGAAGGACAACATCCGCTTCGACGGGCTGTCGCGCGTGTCGCACGTGACCGATGCGACCGACTGGCGCGTCGAGTACCCATTCGTCGTGCTGACGCCCGACACCGAAGCCGAGATCGCGGCGCTGATCAAGGCCTGCTTCGAGCTCGGCCTGACCGTGATTCCGCGCGGCGGCGGCACCGGCTACACGGGCGGCGCGGTGCCGCTCACGCCGTTCTCCGCGGTGATCAACACCGAGAAGCTCGAGCAGCTCGGCGCGGTCGAGTTGACCGAGCTGCCGGGCGTCGCGCACAAGGTGCCGACGATCTTCTCCGGCGCGGGCGTCGTCACGCGCCGCGTGACCGAGGCGGCCGAAGCGGCGGGCTACGTGTTCGCGGTCGACCCCACGTCGCTCGACGCATCGTGCATCGGCGGCAACGTCGCGATGAACGCGGGCGGCAAGAAGGCGGTGCTGTGGGGCACCGCGCTCGACAACCTCGCCTGGTGGCGGATGGTCGACCCGGACGGCAACTGGCTCGAAGTCACGCGCCACGAGCACAACCAGGGCAAGATCCACGACATCGCGGTCGCGCGCTTCGAGCTGAAGTGGTTCGACGGCGCGTACGCGCCGGGCGAGAAGCTGCTGCGCACCGAAATGCTCGAGATCGAGGGCCGGCGCTTCCGCAAGGAAGGGCTCGGCAAGGACGTGACCGACAAGTTCCTCGCCGGCCTGCCGGGCGTGCAAAAG
This sequence comes from Burkholderia sp. B10, assembly GCF_004368385.1. Classification (NCBI taxonomy): domain Bacteria; kingdom Pseudomonadati; phylum Pseudomonadota; class Betaproteobacteria; order Burkholderiales; family Burkholderiaceae; genus Burkholderia; species Burkholderia sp. B10. Next base: position 16,299 of record NZ_PQMX01000059.1, read on the forward strand.
GAAGGCTGCGACGGGCTGATCACGTCCGCGCGCTGGGTGCTGCACAAGATGCCCGCGCACACGCGCACCGTCTGCCTCGAATTCTTCGGCCAGGCGCGCGAGGCGATCCCGAGCATCGTCGAGATCAAGGACTACCTGTTCGAGACGTCGAAGCAGGGCGGCGCGATCCTCGCGGGCCTCGAGCACCTCGACGAGCGCTATCTGCGCGCGGTCGGCTACGCGACCAAGAGCAAGCGCAACGCGTTCCCGAAGATGGTGCTGATCGGCGACATCGTCGGCGACGACGCCGATGCGGTCGCGCAGGCGACCTCCGAAGTGATCCGGATGGCCAACGGCAAGAGCGGCGAAGGCTTCGTCGCGGTCAGCGCCGAGGCGCGCAAGCGCTTCTGGCTCGACCGCAGCCGCACGGCCGCGATCGCGAAGCACACCAACGCGTTCAAGATCAACGAGGACGTCGTCATTCCGCTGAACCGGATGGGCGAATACACCGACGGCATCGAGCGGATCAACATCGAGCTGTCGCTGAAGAACAAGCTGCAACTCGTCGACGCGCTCGAGGCGTTCTTCCGCGGCGGCAACCTGCCGCTCGGCAAGACCGACGACGCGAACGAGATTCCCAGCGCCGAACTGCTGGAAGACCGCGTGCAGCAGGCGCTGGAGCTGCTCAAGCGCGTGCGTGCGCGCTGGGAGTTCGTGCGCGACCGGCTCGACCAGCCGCTGCGCGAGGCGCAGCACTACCTGGTGCAGCTCGGCTACGAGGCGCTCGCCGAGAAGTTCGCCGATCGCGCCGACGAGCAGCCGGGCGCGAGCGTGTTCCACGTCACGCAGGACCGCACGATCCGCATCTCGTGGAAGCAGGAGATCCGCGCGGAGCTGCGCGCGATCTTCAACGGCGGCGCGTTCAAGCCGATCCTCGACGAAGCGCAGGCGATCCACAAGCGCGTGCTGCGCGGCCGCGTGTTCGTCGCGCTGCACATGCACGCGGGCGACGGCAACGTCCACACCAACATCCCGGTCAACTCCGACAACTACGAGATGCTGCAGGACGCGCATGCGGCCGTCGCGCGCATCATGACGCTCGCGCGCTCGCTCGACGGCGTGATCTCCGGCGAACACGGGATCGGCATCACGAAGCTCGAGTTCCTGACCGACGACGAGATCGCCGAATTCCGCGCGTACAAGCAGCGCGTCGACCCGAACGGCCGCTTCAACAAGGGCAAGCTGCTCGACGGCGCGGATCTGCGCAACGCTTATACGCCGAGCTTCGGGCTGATGGGCTACGAGTCGCTGATCATGCAGCAGTCCGACATCGGCGCGATCGCCGATTCGGTGAAGGACTGCCTGCGCTGCGGCAAGTGCAAGCCGGTGTGCGCGACCCACGTGCCGCGCGCCAACCTGCTGTACAGCCCGCGCAACAAGATCCTCGCGACGTCGCTGCTGGTCGAGGCGTTCCTGTACGAGGAGCAGACGCGCCGCGGCGTATCGATCAAGCACTGGGACGAGTTCAACGACGTGGCCGACCACTGCACGGTGTGCCACAAGTGCGCGACGCCGTGCCCGGTGAAGATCGACTTCGGCGACGTCACGATGAACATGCGCAACCTGTTGCGCAAAATGGGCAAGAAGAAGTTCAACGCCGGCAATGCGGCGGGGATGTTCTTCCTGAACGCCACCAATCCGCAGACGATCAACGCGGCGCGCACCGTGATGATGGGCGTCGGCTACAAGGTGCAGCGCTTCGCCAACGACATGCTGAAGAAGGTCGTCACGAAGCAGACGCAGCATCCGCCGGCGACGACCGGCCGGCCGCCGGTGGTCGAGCAGGTGATCCACTTCGTCAACAAGAAGATGCCGGGCAACCTGCCGAAGAAGACGGCGCGTGCGCTGCTCGACATCGAGGACAACAAGATCGTGCCGATCATCCGCAACCCGAAGTCGACGACCGTCGATTCGGAAGCGGTGTTCTACTTCCCCGGCTGCGGCTCCGAGCGCCTGTTCTCGCAGGTCGGCCTCGCGACGCAGGCGATGCTGTGGGAAGCGGGCGTGCAGACGGTCCTGCCGCCGGGCTACCTGTGCTGCGGCTATCCGCAGCGCGGCTCGGGCCAGTACGACAAGGCCGAGAAGATCGTCACCGACAACCGCGTGCTGTTCCACCGCGTCGCGAACACGCTGAACTACCTCGACATCAAGACGGTGGTCGTGTCGTGCGGCACCTGCTACGACCAGCTCGCCGGCTATGAATTCGACAAGATCTTCCCCGGCTGCCGGATCATCGACATCCACGAGTTCCTGCTCGAGAAGGGGATGAAGCTCGACGGCGTGACGGGCACGCGCTACATGTATCACGACCCGTGCCACACGCCGATCAAGACGATGGACCCGGTCAAGCTCGTCAACGAGCTGATGGGCGCGGAGAAGGACGGCTACCGGATCGAGAAGAACGACCGCTGCTGCGGCGAGTCGGGCACGCTGGCCGTCACGCGTCCGGACGTGTCGACGCAGGTGCGCTTCCGCAAGGAAGAGGAGATCCGCAAGGGCGCGGCGAAGCTGCGCGGCATTCCCGTCATGGCCGACGGCGCGCCGGCGCCGGCGGCCGCGAGCGGCCCGGACGTGAAGATCCTGACGAGCTGCCCGTCGTGCCTGCAGGGCCTGTCGCGCTACAACGAGGACGCGAACCTCGAGGCCGACTACATCGTCGTCGAAATCGCGCGCCAGGTGCTCGGCGAGAACTGGATGGCCGATTATGTCGCACGTGCGAACAATGGCGGGATCGAGCGCGTACTGGTCTAATGCGGGCATGCAACGAGAGCGGGCGCCGGCGTTGACGAGCCGGCGCCCGTGCACAGGGAGCGACGATGGAATGCGTGTTTTGCCGTGAAGACGGCGGCGAGGTGCTCTGGCAGGACGACGTGCTGCGGGTCGTCCTCGCGACGGCCGAGCACGACTACCCGGGCTTCTGCCGCGTGATCTGGCGCGCGCACGTGGCCGAGTTCTCCGATCTCGGCGAGCCCGAGCGGGCACATCTGATGCGCATCGTGTATGCAGTGGAGCGCGCGGTGCGCCGCGTGATGCAGCCGAACAAGGTGAACCTCGCGAGCCTCGGCAACATGGTGCCGCACGTGCACTGGCACGTGATCCCGCGCTTCTCGAACGACGCGCACTTTCCGCAGCCGGTGTGGGCGCCGCGCCAGCGCAGCGTGTCCGAGGCGTTGCTGCGCGCGCGCGCGGCCCAGGCGTCGCTGCTGCACAATGCGGTGCGCGAAGAAATTCAACGAACCCCCGATTCGAGGCAGGCATGAGCGGTTTGACTTCCACGACGCCGATTCCGTCCGGCGTCGTCGTGCACGCGGTGTCGCGCGTGCTCGAATTGCAGTACCCGAACGGCGAGAGCTACCGGATTCCGTTCGAGCTGATGCGCGTCTATTCGCCGTCGGCCGAGGTGCGCGGCCACGGGCCCGGCCAGGAGACGCTGCAGACCGGCAAGCGCGAGGTGACCATCACCGCGCTCGAGGGCGTGGGCAACTACGCGCTGCAGCCGACCTTCTCCGACGGCCATTCGACCGGCATCTACTCGTGGGATCTGCTGTATGAACTGGCGACGCAGCAGGATGCGCTGTGGCGCGACTATTTCGACAAACTGAAGGCGGCGGGCGTCGAGCGCGACGCGCCGATGCAGGCGGCCCCCGCGCCGCACGGCCACTGCCACTGAAATCGACGGCGCCCGCTCGGCGCCGTCTTGCCATTTACTGAGGATCAACGCGATGAGCAAAACCCACTTCGGCTTCGAAAGCGTCGAGGAAACCGAAAAAGCGAAGAAAGTGGCGGGCGTGTTCCATTCGGTCGCGAGCAACTACGATCTGATGAACGACCTGATGTCGGCCGGCATGCACCGCGCGTGGAAGGCGTTCACGATCGCGCAGGCGAACGTCCGCCCCGGCTTCAAGGTGCTCGACATCGCGGCCGGCACCGGCGACCTGACCCGCGCATTCGCGAAGGCGGCCGGCCCGACGGGCGAAGTCTGGCACACCGACATCAACGAATCGATGCTGCGCGTGGGCCGCGACCGGCTGCTCGACAAGGGCGTCGTGACGCCGTCGCTGCTGTGCGATGCGGAAAAGCTGCCGTTCCCGAACAACTACTTCGACGTCGTCACCGTCGCGTTCGGGCTGCGCAACATGACGCACAAGGACGCCGCCCTCGCCGAGATGCGCCGCGTCGCGAAGCCCGGCGGCCGCGTGATGGTGCTGGAATTCTCGAAAGTGTGGGAGCCGCTGAAAAAGGCCTACGATCTTTATTCTTTCAAAGTATTACCGTGGCTTGGCGACAGGTTCGCGAAAGATGCCGACAGTTATCGGTATCTTGCTGAATCTATCCGGATGCATCCCGATCAGGACACCCTCAAGACGATGATGGAACAAGCGGGTCTCGATGCCGTAAAATATTACAATTTGTCAGGTGGCGTGGTAGCTTTACACGTGGGATCCAAGTACTAAGGGGTTCTTTCCCTACATTCGTCTTACATCTGGAGAAGCTGATGTCCGAGTCGCGTTCGTTGTTCAACCGTAGCAAGCCGTCGAAGCCGTGGGCTCGACGGGTCGGCACGCTGCTGATGGTCGGCCTGCTCACGGCCGGCACGTTCGCATCGCTCGACGCCGAGGCGCGGCGCATGGGCGGCGGGCGCAGCATCGGCCGCCAGAGCTCCACCGTCACGCAGCGTCAGGCCACGCCGCCCGCCCAGCAGCCGATGCAGCAGGCCGCGCCGGCTCAGGCGCAGCGCACCAACCCGGCCGCTCCGGCGCCGGCCACGCAGCCGAACCGCTCGCGCTGGCTCGGGCCGATCGCCGGTCTCGCGGCCGGCCTCGGCATCGCGGCGCTGCTGTCGCACTTCGGCCTCGGCGGCGCGTTCGCGAGCATGATGGCGAACGTCATCGTAATCGCGCTGCTCGCGATGGTCGGCATCTGGCTGATCCGCAAGTTCATGAACCGTCGCCGCCCGCACGAGCCGGCGTATTCGGCTGGCGGCTCGGCGTCGTCGGCGGGCGGTTATGCCCAGGGTTCGTCGTTCCAGCAGGGCAGCGGCGGCAACTACGCGGGCAGCGGCAGCAGCTATGCCAACGAGGCGCAAAGCGTGTTCGGCGGCGGTGCGGCGGCCGCGGGCGCGGCAGGCGCGCTCGGCGCGGCGCCGGTGCAGGTGCCGGCCGGCTTCGACACCGAAGCGTTCCTGCGCAGCGCGAAGGTCTACTTCGTGCGCCTGCAGGCGGCATGGGACCAGGGCAACATGGCCGACATCCGCGAGTTCACCACGCCCGAAATGTTCGCCGAGATCAAGATCGACCTCGATTCGCGCGGCAACGAAGCGAACCAGACCGACGTCGTGCAGCTCGATGCGGAACTGGTCGCGATCGAGGATCGCGGCATCGAGCAGTCGGCGAGCGTGCGTTTCCACGGGCTGATCCGCGAATCGGCGAACGCGTCGGCGGCACCGTTCGAAGAGGTGTGGAACCTGTCGAAGTCGGGCGGTCAGGGCTGGCTGCTCGCGGGCATCCAACAGCTGAACACGCACTGAACGCAGCCGGCGGCCGGCGAGGTCGTTGCTGTGCGGCCGCTTGCCGCCGGCGCGTGCGGTCGAGCGCAGTCTGCCGACGATCCGACGTTACAATAGAAACCCGCGTGGGCGCCCGGCCTGCGCGGGTTTTTTCTTTCCCAGCCCGATGACCTTTGCCGCCAAGCCTTTTGCTGCTGCCGTCAATCACCTGCTCGCGCGCGAATCGTGGGCGCGTGACCGCCTGATCCCATACGCGGGCAAGACCGCCCGGCTCGTCGTGCCGCCCGTCACGCTGACGCTGCTGGTGCAGCCCGACGGCTATCTGTCCGCGGTCGACGCGCACGATGCGCAACGCGTCGACGTGTCGATCGCACTCGCCGGCGATACGCTCGCCGCGTTCCTGCAGGGCGGCCAGGCCGCCGTGATGAAGCACGTGAAGATCGAGGGCGACGCGGAGTTCGCGACGCAGATCGCGAAGCTCGCCGAGCACCTGCGCTGGGAGCCTGAGGAAGATCTCGCGAAGCTGGTCGGCGACGCGGCGGCGCACCGGATCGCGACGGTCGTGCGCGACGCCGGCGCACGCGCGCGCCGCACCGGCCGCAACGTGCTCGATTCCGTCGCCGAGTACTGGCTCGACGAGAACCCGCAAGTCGTCCGGCGCACCGCGCTCGGCGGCTTCGACGCCGAACTGGCGCGGGCGCGCGATGCGCTCGCGCGCGTCGAGAAACGGATCGAGCGACTCGAACAAAAAATCGGCGCGCGTGCGGGTTCCAGCCTGCGCGGCGCGCACTGAGGGCCGCAGCGCATGCGCATTTTACGTTTCATCAAGATTGTCTATACCGTCATCCGTTTCGGCCTCGACGAGGTGATGCTGTCCCGGATCGACGACCGGCGCGTGAAGCTGCTGCTGCGAATCACGACGATCGGCCGCCGCTATTCGTCGCCGCCCGCGGTGCGGCTGCGTCACGCGCTCGAGAGCCTCGGCCCCATCTTCGTGAAGTTCGGCCAGGTGCTGTCGACGCGCCGCGATCTGCTGTCGGTCGATTTCGCGAACGAGCTCGCGAAGCTGCAGGACCAGGTGCCGCCGTTCGACTCGGCGGTCGCGATCGCGATCATCGAAAAGTCGCTCGGCGCGCCGGTCGACGAGCTGTTCGACGAATTCGAGCGCGAGCCGGTCGCGAGCGCGTCGATCGCGCAGGTGCATTTCGCGAAGCTCAAGCAGGGCGTGCACGCGGGCAAGGCCGTCGCGATCAAGGTGCTGCGTCCGAACATGCTGCCGGTGATCGATTCCGATCTGGCGCTGATGCGCGACATCGCGACGTGGGCCGAGCGCATGTGGGCCGACGGGCGGCGCCTGAAGCCGCGCGAGGTCGTCGCCGAGTTCGACAAGTACCTGCATGACGAGCTGGACCTGATGCGCGAAGCCGCAAACGGCAGCCAGCTGCGCCGCAACTTCGCCGGGCTCGACCTGCTGCTGGTGCCCGAGATGTTCTGGGATTTCTCGACGTCGCAGGTGCTCGTGATGGAGCGCATGACCGGCGTGCCGATCAGCCAGGTCGAAACGCTGCGCAGCGCGGGCGTCGACATCAAGAAGCTCGCGCGCGAAGGCGTCGAGATCTTCTTCACGCAGGTGTTCCGCGACGGTTTCTTCCACGCCGACATGCATCCGGGCAACATCCAGGTGAGCCTCGATCCGAACACGTTCGGCCGCTACGTCGCGCTCGATTTCGGGATCGTCGGCGCGCTGTCCGATTTCGACAAGAACTACCTCGCGCAGAACTTCCTCGCATTCTTCAAGCGCGATTACCATCGCGTCGCGACGCTGCACCTCGAATCGGGCTGGGTGCCGCCCGAGACGCGCGTCGAGGAGCTCGAAAGCGCGATCCGCGCGGTGTGCGAGCCGTACTTCGACCGCGCGCTGAAGGACATCTCGCTCGGCCAGGTGCTGATGCGCCTGTTCTCCACGTCGCGCCGGTTCAACGTCGAGATCCAGCCGCAGCTGGTGCTGCTGCAGAAGACGATGCTCAACGTCGAGGGGCTCGGCCGTTCGCTCGACCCCGAGCTCGACCTGTGGAAGACCGCGAAGCCGTATCTCGAGCGCTGGATGACCGAGCAGATCGGTCTGCGCGGCTGGTACGAGCGCTTCAAGGTCGAGGCGCCGCAATGGAGCAAGACGCTGCCGCAGCTGCCGCGCCTGATCCACCACGCGCTGGCCGAACGACAAGATGGCACGCGCGCGGCGAGCGACGATCTGATGCGTCAGATCCTCCTCGAGCAGAAGCGCACCAACCGGCTGCTGCAGGCGCTGCTGATCTTCGGTCTGGCCGTCGGCGTCGGCGCGCTCGTCGCGCGCGTGCTGCTCGCGCTCACGTACGGCGCATGACCGACAGGAGCCGAGCGATGTCCAACCCGACCCAACCGCCGCCGCCGAGCGCCGCCGACTTCGCGACGCGCGATCCGGCCAATGCTTCGTTCTGGGACGAGCGCTTCGCGCGCGGCGTGACGCCGTGGGAATTCGGCGGCGTGCCCGACGGGTTCCGCGCGTTCGCGCAGCGCCGCGCGCCGTGTACGGTGCTGATTCCCGGCTGCGGCAGCGCGCAGGAGGCCGGCTGGCTCGCGCAGGCCGGCTGGCCGGTGCGCGCGATCGATTTCGCCGAGCAGGCGGTCGTCGCCGCGAAGGCGACGCTCGGTGCGCATGCGGACGTCGTCGAGCAGGCGGATTTTTTCGCGTACCAGCCGCCGTTCGTCGTGCAGTGGGTGTACGAGCGCGCGTTCCTGTGCGCGCTGCCGCCGAGCCTGCGCGCCGGCTATGCGGCGCGGATGGCCGAACTGCTGCCGGCCGGCGGATTGCTGGCTGGCTATTTCTTCGTGATGAAGAAGCCGAAGGGGCCGCCGTTCGGCATCGAGCGCGCCGAGCTCGACGCCTTGCTGGCGCCCTCGTTCGAACTGATCGAGGATCTGCCGGTGACCGATTCGCTGGCCGTGTTCGACGGGCACGAGCGCTGGCTCACGTGGCGCCGTCGCTGAACGCCGCGCGTCGCTGCCGTTGCCGGAGCGCGCCGGGGTTTCGGCTATAATTCAAGGTTTTGCAAGCCGTTTCCAGTTTCTGCGGGAAAAATATCATGCCGATCTACGCCTATCGATGCGAAGCGTGCGGTTTCGCGAAAGACGTGCTCCAGAAGATGAGCGATGCGCCGCTGTCGCAATGCCCCGAATGCGGGAAGGATGCTTTTCGCAAGCAGGTCACCGCCGCCGGCTTCCAGCTGAAGGGTTCCGGCTGGTACGTCACCGATTTCCGCGGTGGCTCGGGCGGCACCAGCGCGCCGGCGTCGACGTCCGGCGAAGCGGGCAGCGCCGCGGGCGGTGCAGCCCCGGCTGCGGCCGCGCCGGCTGCCGCGAGCACCGAAAGCACGACGACGAGCGCCGCGCCGGCCCCGGCCGCTACGCCCGCCGCCGGCACTTGACAGTCGCGGCCCGGCCGGGCCGCGCTCACACCGCGCTCGAGGCGCGGTTCATTGACGGCAGATGATGAAAAAGACGACCCTGAAATCGGTGTTTCTGACCGGCCTGCTGGTTCTCGTCCCGCTTGCGATCACGCTGTGGGTGCTCGGCCTCATCATCGGCACGATGGACCAGACGCTGCTGCTGCTGCCCGAGTCGTGGCAGCCGGAGCGGCTGCTCGGCTTTCACCTGCCGGGCATCGGCGCGGTGCTGACGCTCGCGTTCATCTTCGTCGTCGGGCTGGCCACGCGCAACTTCATCGGCCAGAAGCTCGTCACGTGGTGGAACGCGGTGGTGCGCCACATCCCGGTGGTCGGCCCGATCTACACGAGCGTCAAGCAGGTGTCGGACACGCTGCTGTCGAGCAGCGGCAACGCGTTCCGCAAGGCGCTGTTGATCGAATACCCGCGCCGCGGCTCGTATACGATCGCGTTCCTGACCGGCACGCCGGGCGGCGACGTGGTCAACCATCTGACGGAAGAATTCGTGAGCGTGTACGTGCCCACGACGCCGAACCCGACGTCGGGCTTCTTCCTGATGCTGCCGAAGAGCGAAGTCATCGAACTCGACATGTCGGTCGATGCCGCGCTCAAGTACATCGTCTCGATGGGCGTCGTGGCGCCCCCGGCGCCGGTTCCTGCGCCCGCCCGCCGTCCCGTCGAGCCGCCGCTGTAACCAACGTATCATCGCCCGGGCCGCGCGCTGCGGCGCCCGTTGATCAAACCGAACGAAAGCAAACATCATGTCGATGCGTACTGAATACTGCGGTCTCGTGACCGAACACCTGCTGGGCCAAACCGTGTCGCTGTGCGGCTGGGTGCAGCGCCGCCGCGATCACGGCGGTGTGATCTTCATCGACCTGCGCGATCGTGAAGGCCTCGTGCAGGTGGTCTGCGACCCGGATCGCGCGGAAATGTTCGCGACCGCCGAAGGCGTGCGCAACGAGTTCTGCGTGCAGATCAAGGGGCTGGTGCGCAACCGTCCGGAAGGCACGGTGAACGCGGGGCTGAAGAGCGGCAAGATCGAAGTGCTGTGCCACGAGCTGATCGTGCTGAACGCGTCGGTCACGCCGCCGTTCCAGCTCGACGACGACAACCTGTCGGAAACGACGCGCCTCACGCACCGCGTGCTCGACCTGCGCCGCCCGCAGATGCAGCACAACCTGCGTCTGCGCTACCGCGTCGCGATCGAAGCGCGCAAGTACCTCGACGAGCAGGGCTTCATCGACATCGAAACGCCGATGCTCACGAAGAGCACGCCGGAAGGCGCGCGCGACTACCTGGTGCCGTCGCGCGTGAACGCGGGCCAGTTCTTCGCGCTGCCGCAGTCGCCGCAGCTGTTCAAGCAGCTGCTGATGGTCGCGAACTTCGACCGTTACTACCAGATCACCAAGTGCTTCCGCGACGAGGACCTGCGCGCCGACCGTCAGCCGGAATTCACGCAGATCGACTGCGAAACCTCGTTCCTCGGCGAGCAGGAAATCCGCGATCTGTTCGAAGACATGATCCGTCACATCTTCAAGACGACGATCGACGTCGAGCTCGACGCAAAATTCCCGGTGATGCCGTACTCGGAAGCGATGGCGCGTTTCGGCTCGGACAAGCCGGACCTGCGCGTGAAGCTCGAATTCACCGAGCTGACCGACGCGATGAAGGACGTCGACTTCAAGGTGTTCAGCACGCCGGCCAATGCGAAGGACGGCCGTGTCGCGGCGCTGCGCGTGCCGAAGGGCGGCGAGCTGTCGCGCGGCGACATCGACGGCTACACGGAATTCGTGCGCATCTACGGCGCGAAGGGCCTCGCGTGGATCAAGGTCAATGAGAAGGCGAAGGGCCGCGACGGCCTGCAAAGCCCGATCGTCAAGAACCTGCACGACGCGTCGATCGCGGCGATCCTCGAGCGCACCGGCGCTGAAGACGGCGACATCATCTTCTTCGCGGCCGACCGCGCGAAGGTCGTGAACGACAGCCTCGGCGCGCTGCGCCTGAAGATCGGCCACTCGGAATTCGGCAAGGCGAACGGCCTCGTTCAGGCCGGCTGGAAGCCGCTGTGGGTCGTCGACTTCCCGATGTTCGAATACGACGACGAAGACGCGCGCTACGTCGCCGCTCACCACCCGTTCACGAGCCCGAAGGACGAGCACCTCGAGTACCTCGAGACCGATCCGGGCCGTTGCCTCGCGAAGGCGTACGACATGGTGCTGAACGGCTGGGAAATCGGCGGCGGCTCGGTGCGGATCCACCGCGAGGAAGTGCAGAGCAAGGTGTTCCGCGCGCTGAAGATCGGCGCGGAAGAAGCGCAGGCGAAGTTCGGCTTCCTGCTCGACGCGCTGCAATACGGCGCGCCGCCGCACGGCGGTATCGCGTTCGGTCTCGACCGCATCGTCACGATGATGGCCGGCGCCGACTCGATCCGCGACGTGATCGCGTTCCCGAAGACGCAGCGCGCGCAGGATCTGCTCACGCAGGCGCCGAGCCCGGTCGACGAGCGCCAGCTGCGCGAGCTGCACATCCGCCTGCGCCAGCCGGAACAGCCGAAGGCGTAAGTTCGCAGTCATGCGTGTGCGCGGCGACGCGCACACGCGCACCCGATGAAAGAGGCGCATCCGATGCGCCTTTTTCGTTTTTTGCGGTACAGTCGCAGCACTTGCCGCCCGTTCCGGCACAGGCCCGGCGCACGGCCCTGTGCCGCATGAAACAACGATGACGAAGCCGCCGAAAATCCCCGAATCCGTTCTCGTCGTGATCTACACGCCCGAACTCGACGTGCTGGTGATCAAGCGCGCCGATCAGCCCGACTTCTGGCAATCGGTGACCGGCTCGAAGGACACGCCCGACGAGCCGCTCGCGCTCACCGCCGCGCGGGAAGTCGTCGAGGAAACCGGCATCGCGGTCGGCTCGCACGACGTGCCGGCCGCCGCGCTGACCGATTGGCGCCATCGGATCGAATACGCGATCTATCCGCAATACCTGCATCGCTATGCGCCGGGCGTCACGCGCAACGTCGAGCACTGGTTCGGGCTGTGCGTGCCGCGGCGTGTCGACGTGACGCTGTCGCCGCGCGAGCACGTCGACTACGCGTGGCTGCCGTACCGTGAAGCGGCCGCGCGCTGCTTTTCGCCGTCGAACGCCGAGGCGATCCTGCAACTGCCGGTGCGCGTCGCGCTCGCCGGCGCGACGCACGGCTCGTCCGCATGAATGGGCAGGCCCGCAAGCGCTTCGCGCAATTGCGGCAGATGTTCCTGCAGGAGCGCGGCTCCGCATCGCGGCTCGCGTTCACGACCGGCAACACGGTGCGGCTGTGCGAAACCGGCGCCGAATTCTTCCACGCGCTGATCGAGCGGATCGACGCGGCGCGCGAGCAGGTGATGCTCGAAACCTACATCTTCTGCGACGACGCGGCCGGCCGGCCGGTGTCGGACGCATTGATCCGCGCGACGCAGCGCGGCGTGCGCGTGCGCGTGATCACCGACGGCGTCGGCACCGCGCGCCTGCCGCTGTTCGACGCCTGGGCCGCGGCCGGCGTCGAGCACAGCATCTACAACCGCTATCTGTTCGGCCGCTTCGGCTTCTCGCGCACGCACCGCAAGCTCGCGGTGATCGATCATGCGGTCGCGTTCTGCGGCGGCATCAACATCGTCGACGACTACACGCAGGGCAGCGCGACGCTGCCGTTTCCGCGCTGGGATTTCGCGGTCGAGATGGCCGGGCCGGCGGTGGCCGACGTGCGCGCCGCGTTCGAGCTGCAATGGCACCGCATCCGCTTCGGCCACAAGCCGTATGCGCAGTACGCGGCCGGCCTGCACGGCGGCGAAGCGTTCCCGGACATGTTCCGGCGCTGGATGCGCAACCATCGCTGGATCAAGGCCGGCGCGCTGCGGGTCGTGACCGAGCCGAGCGTCGCGTTCGTCGCGCGCGACAACGTCGTGAACCGCCGCGCGATCGAGAAGGCGTATCTCGCCGCGATCGGCAAGGCGCGCGCGCAGATCCTGCTCGCGAATCCGTATTTCATGCCGGGTCGCAAGCTGCGCCGCGCATTGACGCGCGCGGCGCGCCGCGGCGTCGACGTGCGCATCCTGATCGGCCGCAAGGAGTTCACCGCGCTCGACGCCGCGGTGCCGTTCCTGTACCACGCGCTGCTGCGCGCCGGCGTGCGCGTGGCGGAATACGACAAGACGATCCTGCATGGCAAGGTGGCCGTGATCGACGACAATTGGGCGACGGTCGGTTCGTCGAATCTGGACGCGTTGAGCCTGATGTTGAACAATGAGGCCAACGTGGTGCTGGTGCGCTACGACAAGGTCACCAACGAGCTGCGCGACGCGATCGGCGCCGCGTTCGCCGAAGGCCGCGAAATCGACGCCGCGCTGTACGCGACGCGGCCGCGCATCGAGCGTATCCTGAACTGGCTCGCGTACAACACGTACCGCGTCGTGATGAAGGCGCTGACGGTCGGCGGTTACGACTAAGCGCCCGCTTCAAAAATCTGTCCGCACGTTCGTGCGGAAAAGCCGCTCCGGTCCCGCCGGAATCGCGCAAAATAGCGGCTCGGTTAGACACCGGTTTCTAATAATTTCCTTGTTTCACGAGCGGCCGCACTCAATAATAGTACGGCCGTTCGATTTTATTCGACCCCCCGAACGGTTACAGAAAAAGCTATGCGAAAAGGCGAACAGACGCGTGCCGCGATACTCGAAGCTGCTTTGGATCTCGCCAGCCGTGACGGGCTGGAGGGGCTGACGATCGGCCTGCTGGCCGAGCGCATGCAGATGAGCAAGAGCGGCGTGTTCGCGCACTTCGGATCGCGCGAGGATCTGCAGGTCGAGGTCGTCCGCGAATATCACCATCGTTTCGAGAACGAGGTGTTCTTTCCGAGCCTGCGCGAGCCGCGCGGTTTGCCGCGCCTGCGGGCGATGCTGGCGCGCTGGATCGAGAAGCGCATCCAGGAGGTGACGACTGGCTGCATCTACATCAGCGGGGCCGTCGAGTACGACGACCGGCCGGACAGCCCGGTGCGCGAGCAGTTGATCGCGAGCGTGACCGCCTGGCGTGCCGCGTTGCTGCGCGGCATTTCGCAGGCGAAGGAAGAGGGCCATCTGCGTGCGGATTCCGATCCGGACCTGATGCTCTTCGAGTTGTACAGCTTCACGCTCGGCCTGCATCACGACGCACGCTTCCTGCATTCGCCGGATGCCGTGCGCCTCACGTGGGCCGCGCTGGAAAAGACGATCGTTTCGTATCAGAGCGAGAGCCGTTAGCGGCGCGGGAACCGCCGCCAGGAGCTCGAGCCGTTTTGCCCACCTTTGGAGAGAGTCATGGGACAGTACGCCGCGCCGCTGCGCGACATGCAATTCGTGTTGCACGAGCTTCTGAACGTCGAAGCCGAGGTCAAGCAAATGCCGCGGCATGCGGACCTCGACGCCGACACGATCAACCAGGTCCTGGAGGAAGCGGGCAAGTTCTGCTCCGAGGTGCTGTTCCCGCTGAACCAGGTCGGCGATCGGGAAGGCTGTACCTATGAAGGCGACGGCGTCGTGAAGACGCCGACCGGCTTCAAGGAAGCGTACCGCCAGTACGTCGAGGCCGGCTGGCCCGCGCTCGGCTGCGACCCGGAATACGGCGGCCAGGGCCTGCCCGCGTTCGTCAACAACGCGCTCTACGAAATGCTGAACTCGGCGAACCAGGCCTGGACGATGTATCCCGGCCTGTCGCACGGCGCGTACGAATGCCTGCACGCCCACGGCGCGCCGGAGCTGCAGCAGCAATATCTGCCGAAGCTCGTGTCCGGCGAATGGACCGGCACGATGTGCCTGACCGAGCCGCACTGCGGCACCGACCTCGGCATCCTGCGCACCAAGGCCGAACCGAACGGCGACGGCTCGTACTCGATCAGCGGCACGAAGATCTTCATCTCGAGCGGCGAGCACGACATGTCGAAGAACATCGTCCACCTCGTGCTCGCGCGCCTGCCGGACGCGCCGCAAGGCACCAAGGGCATCTCGCTGTTCATCGTGCCGAAGTTCATTCCGGACGCGTCGGGCGAGCCGGGCGAGCGCAACGGCATCAAGTGCGGTTCGATCGAGCACAAGATGGGCATCCACGGCAACTCGACGTGCGTGATGAACCTCGACGGCGCGAAGGGCTGGATGGTCGGCGAGCCGAACAAGGGCCTCAACGCGATGTTCGTGATGATGAATGCCGCGCGCCTGGGCGTCGGCATGCAGGGCCTCGGTCTCACCGAAGTGGCGTACCAGAACTCGCTGACCTACGCGAAGGAACGCCTGCAGATGCGCTCGCTGACCGGTCCGAAGGCGCCGGACAAGCCGGCCGACCCGATCATCGTCCACCCGGACGTGCGCCGCATGCTGCTCACGCAGAAGGCCTATGCGGAAGGCGCGCGCGCGTTCACGTACTGGTCGGCGCTGCAGATCGACAAGGAGCTGTCGCACGCCGACGAAGCGGTGCGCAAGGAAGCCGCCGACCTCGTCGCGCTGCTCACGCCGATCATCAAGGCGTTCCTGACCGACAACGCGTTCGAGTCGACCAACCACGCGATGCAGATCTACGGCGGCCACGGCTTCATCTCCGAGTGGGGCATGGAGCAGTACGTGCGCGACGCGCGGATCAACATGATCTACGAAGGCACGAACTCGATCCAGTCGCTCGACCTGCTGGGCCGCAAGGTGCTCGGCGACATGGGCGCGAAGCTGAAGAAGTTCGGCAAGCTCGTGACCGAGTTCGCGGAAGCCGAAGGCGTGAAGCCGGAGATGGCCGAGTTCATCAACCCGCTCGCCGACATCGGCGAGAAGGTGCAGAAGCTGACGATGGAAATCGGCATGAAGGCGATGCAGAACCCGGACGAAGTCGGCGCGGCTGCCGTGCCGTACCTGCGCACCGTCGGTCATCTGGTGTTCTCGTACTTCTGGGCGCGCATGGCGCGCATCGCGCTCGATCACGAAGCGTCGGGCGACCCCTTCTACAAGTCGAAGCTCGCGACGGCCCGCTTCTACTTCGCGCGCCTGCTGCCCGAAACGGCCGCGACGATCCGCGCCGCGCGCGCCGGTTCGAAGACGCTGATGGAAGTCGACGAATCGCTGTTCTGACGCGAGTCCGGGCGGTGCGCATCGCGCGCCGCCCGAACGCAACGGTTCCTGGTACTCACTTCGCCGCGCAGCCCTCATAACCCGCGCTGCACGGCACTATCCGGAGACATCCCGTGAGCAATTTTCTGATTCGCAAGGTCGCCGTGCTCGGCGCCGGCGTGATGGGCGCGCAGATCGCCGCGCATCTCGTCAACGCGCGCGTGCCGGTGCTGCTGTTCGACCTGCCGGCCAAGGAAGGCCCGAAAAACGCGATCGCGCTGAAGGCGATCGAGAATCTGAAGAAGCTGTCGCCCGCGCCGTTCGGCGTGAAGGACGACGCGAAATACCTCGAAGCCGCGAACTACGAGGACGACATCGCGAAGCTGGCCGAATGCGACGTCGTGATCGAAGCGATCGCCGAGCGGATGGACTGGAAGCACGACCTGTACAAGAAGGTCGCACCGCATATCGGGCCGAACGCGATCTTCGCGACCAACACGTCGGGGCTGTCGATCACGAAGCTGTCCGAAGGCTTCTCCGACGAGCTGAAGGCGCGCTTCTGCGGCGTGCACTTCTTCAACCCGCCGCGCTACATGCACCTCGTCGAGCTGATCCCGACCGCACATACGCGCCCGGAGATCCTCGACCAGCTCGAGACGTTCCTGACGAGCGTCGTCGGCAAGGGCGTCGTGCGCGCGAAGGACACGCCGAACTTCATCGCGAACCGCGTCGGCATCTTCTCGATCCTCGCGGTGATCGCCGAGGCCGCGAAGTTCGGCCTGCGCTTCGACGAAGTCGACGATCTGACCGGCGCCCGCCTCGGCCGCGCGAAGTCGGCGACGTTCCGCACCGCGGACGTGGTCGGCCTCGATACGATGGCGCACGTGATCAAGACGATGCAGGACAACCTCGCCGACGATCCGTTCTTCCCGGTCTACGAAACGCCCGCGGTGCTCGCCGAACTGGTGAAGCAGGGTGCGCTCGGCCAGAAGACCGGCGGCGGCTTCTACAAGAAGGAAGGCAAGGCGATCAAGGTGCTCGACGCGAAGACGGGCGCCTACGTCGACTCGGGCGCGAAGGCGGACGAAACCGTCGGCCGCATCCTGAAGCGCCCGCCGGCGGAACGCCTGAAGCTGCTGCGCGAGACGGACCATCCGCATGCGCAGTTCCTGTGGTCGATCTTCCGCGACGTGTTCCACTACATCGGCGTGCACCTCGAGTCGATCGCCGACAACGCGCGCGACGTCGACCTCGCGATCCGCTGGGGCTTCGGCTGGAACGAAGGTCCGTTCGAAGGCTGGCAGGCCGCCGGCTGGAAGCAGGTCGCCGAGTGGGTGCAGGAAGACATCGCGGCCGGCAAGGCGCTCGCCAACGTGCCGCTGCCGTCGTGGGTGCTCGAAGGCCCGGTCGCCGAGAAGGGCGGCGTGCATACGGCCGAGGGCTCGTGGGCGCCGGCGTCGAAGCGCTTCGTGCCGCGCTCGGATCTTGCCGTCTACCGCAAGCAGGTGTTCCGCGCTCCGCTGATCGGCGAAACTGGCGCGGACCCGAAGACCTACGGCAAGACGCTGTTCGAAACCGATGCGGTGCGTGCATGGGTCGACGACCGCGCGGGCGAGGACGACGTCGTGATCGTGTCGTTCAAGTCGAAGATGAACACGATCGGGCCGAGTGTGATCGACGGCCTCGTGCAGGCGATCGAGCTCGCGGAGCAGGATTACAAGGGCGTCGTGATCTGGCAGCCGACGTCGCTGAAGCTCGGCACGCCGGGCGGTCCGTTCTCGGCCGGCGCGAACCTCGAGGAGGCGATGCCCGCGTTCATGATGGGCGGCGCGAAGGGCATCGAGCCGTTCGTGAAGAAGTTCCAGGAAGGCATGCTGCGCGTGAAGTACGCGAACGTGCCGGTGGTCGCGGCCGTGTCGGGCATCGCGCTCGGCGGCGGTTGCGAGCTGATGCTGCACAGCGCGAAGCGCGTCGTGCACGTCGAGAGCTACATCGGGCTCGTCGAAGTGGGCGTCGGCCTCGTGCCGGCCGGCGGCGGCCTGAAGGAAGCGGCGCTGCGCGCGGCGGACGCCGCCACGGCCGCGAACGCGACGACCGACATCCTCAAGTTCGTCACGAAGTCGTTCGAGAACGCGGCGATGGCGAAGGTGTCGAGCTCGGCGCACGATGCGCGCGCGATGGGCTACGTGAAGCCGTCCGACACGATCGTCTTCAACGTGTTCGAGCTGCTCGACACTGCGAAGAAGGAAGCGCGCGCGCTGGCCGCGACCGGTTATCGCGCGCCGTTGCGCGCGAAGGACGTGCCGGTCGCCGGCCGCTCGGCGATCGCGACGATCAAGGCGTCGCTCGTCAACATGCGCGACGGCCGCTTCATCAGCGACCACGACTTCCTGATCGCGAGCCGCATCGCCGAAGTGGTGTGCGGCGGCGACGTCGAAGCCGGCAGCCTCGTCGACGAGCAATGGCTGCTCGCGCTCGAGCGCCGCGCGTTCGTCGAGCTGCTCGGCACGCAGAAGACGCAGGAGCGGATCATGGGCATGTTGCAGACCGGCAAGCCGGTGCGTAACTGAGTGAGCGAGCCGACAAGGAGCTTCAAATGAGCAAACAACTGCAAGACGCATACATCGTCGCCGCCAGCCGCACCCCGATCGGCAAGGCCCCGCGCGGTGTCTTCAAGAACACGCGCCCCGACGAACTGCTGGTTCACGCGATCAAGTCGACGATCGCGCAGGTGCCGGGCTTCGACACGAAGCTGATCGAGGACGCGATCATCGGCTGTGCGATTCCCGAAGCCGAGCAGGGGCTGAACGTCGCGCGGATGGGCGCGCTGCTCGCCGGGCTGCCGCAGACGGTCGGCGGCGTGACGGTCAACCGCTTCTGCGCGTCGGGCATCACGGCGCTCGCGATGGCGGCCGACCGCATTCGCGTCGGCGAGTCGGAGGCGCTGCTCGCGGGCGGCTGCGAATCGATGAGCATGGTGCCGATGATGGGCAACAAGCCGTCGATGTCGCCGCACATCTTCGATCGCAGCGAAGACTTCGGCATCGCGTACGGCATGGGCCTGACCGCCGAGCGCGTGGCCGAGCAGTGGAAGGTGAGCCGTGAAGACCAGGACGCGTTCTCGGTCGAATCGCACCGCAAGGCGCTCGCCGCGCAGCAGGCCGGCGAATTCGGCGACGAGATCGCCGCGTACACGATCACCGAGCGCTTCCCGAACCTCGCGACCGGCGAAGTCGACGTGAAGACCCGCGAGATCGCGCTCGACGAAGGCCCGCGTGCCGATACGTCGCTCGAGGGCCTCGCGAAGCTGCGCACGGTGTTCGCGAACAAGGGCTCGGTCACGGCCGGCAACAGCTCGCAGACGTCCGACGGCGCGGGCGCGCTGCTGGTCGTGTCGGAGAACGTGCTGAAGGAGTTCAACCTGACGCCGCTCGCGCGTTTCGTGAGCTTCGCGGTGCGCGGCGTGCCGCCGCAAATCATGGGCATCGGGCCGAAGGAAGCGATCCCGGCCGCGCTGAAGGCAGCGGGCCTGAAGCAGGACGACATCGACTGGATCGAGCTGAACGAGGCGTTCGCCGCGCAATCGCTGGCGGTGATCCGCGATCTCGGCCTCGATCCGTCGAAGGTCAACCCGGTGGGCGGCGCGATCGCGCTCGGCCATCCGCTCGGCGCGACCGGCGCGATCCGCGCGGCGACCGTCGTGCACGGGCTGCGCCGCCGCAACCTGAAGTACGGGATGGTCACGATGTGCGTCGGCACCGGCATGGGTGCGGCGGGCATCATCGAACGCCTGTAAGCGGGACGCGACGAGCAGCGACGACGGTGCGCGGGCCACGAGCTCGCGCACCGTTTTTCATTCCGGTAGAGGAAAGTCAAAGGAGACGGTTGTGGCCGAAATTCAAGTGGAGCGCGCCGACGGCGTGATCACGATCACGATCGCGCGTGCGGCGAAGAAGAATGCGCTCACCGCGGCGATGTACCAGACGATGGCCGATGCGCTCGCCGATGCGCACGAGGACAACGCGATCCGCGCGATCCTGCTGCGCGGCAGCGACGGCAATTTCAGCTCGGGGAACGATCTCGAGGATTTCCTGAAGGCGCCGCCGACGGACGAGCACGCGCCGGTGTTCCAGTTCCTCGGCCGCATCAGCAGCGCGGCGAAGCCGATCGTCGCGGCGGTGCCGGGCATCGCGGTCGGCGTCGGCGTGACGATGCTGCTGCACTGCGATCTCGTCTATGCGGCCGACACCGCGACGTTCTCGCTGCCGTTCGCGCAGCTCGGGCTGTGCCCGGAGGCCGCGTCGAGCGTGCTGTTGCCGCGGCTGGCCGGACATCAGATCGCCGCCGAAAAGCTGCTGCTCGGCGAGCCGTTCGACGCGCTGGAGGCGCACCGGATCGGCATCGTCAATCGCGTGCTGCCGGCGGCCGAACTCGACGCGTTCGCGGCGAAGCAGGCCGCGAAGCTGGCGGCGCTGCCCGCGTCGTCGCTGCGCGTGACGAAGGCGCTGCTCAAGGATACCGGCGGCGTCGCGGTGGCCGCGCGGATGGCGGAGGAGGCTGCGCATTTCTCGGCGATGCTGCGCGCGCCGGAAGCGCGCGAGGCGATGACGGCCTTTTTCGAGAAGCGGAAGCCGGATTTTCGGCAATTCGACTGATACGCGGCGCGAACGCTTCGCGATCCAGAACGAGCGCGCGGCCCGGCGCGGCCGAGCGGGACCCTCGGGCCGGCCGGCGGCTCGCCGCGCGGCCCGTCATCTGCGCGTAGGGAAGACGCGCCGAGCGGCATCTCGGTTCGATCCCGCATCGCCGCGCGTTCGCGTGGCACGCCATACCGCGGCAATCGTCGCCGATCGCCGCGCGCGATCGTCCCCCATATCTACCGTGCTCCCCGCCGACACCCACGTCGCGGTGTAGCGCCTTCGCTCCTGCCCCCAGCC
>NZ_PQMX01000005.1:0-167981 GCF_004368385.1 Burkholderia sp. B10
AGCACGTCGGCAGCGAATATGGGCGCGTCACCGCCAGCATCGGCATGGCGAGCTCGACGCCCGGTCAGGATGGAGACCCGGGTGCGCTGATCAAGGCGGCCGACGAGGCGCTGTACTACGCGAAGGCGACCGGCCGGAACAAGGTCTCGACCTTTCCCGTCGATGGATATGCGACCCTCAGACCGGCAGCTGTTGAAGTTCGCAGATGCTGCTAAGGAAACACTGATTTATCCAGCTCGGCGGTCATCGCTGACATAGCCGAGAACGTTGTAGAAGGCAGTTCACGGAACGGATCCTCGATGATGAAGCGGCAGATGAGCTTTGCGGAAGCGGAAAGTGCGGGCAAGAAGCGCGTGACCCGGCGTCAGCGTTTCCTGGACGAGATGGAGAAGCTCGTGCCGTGGCCGCGGTTGCTGACGGCGATCGAGCCGTACTATCCGAAGGGTGAGCGCGGCCGTCGGCCGATAGGTCTGGAGCGGATGCTTCGAATCTATTTCCTGCAGCAGTGGTACGGCCTGTCGGACGAAGGGCTGGAAGACGCGCTGTACGACAGCATCGCGATGCGTGCCTTCGCGGGAATCGATCTGGCTGTCGAGAATGTGCCGGATGCGACCACGCTGCTGAAGTTCCGGCGCCTGCTGCTCGAGCATGACCTGACGCGCAAGCTGTTCGATGAGATCGGTATCTCGCTGTGCGAAGGCGGGCTGATGATGAAGGAAGGTACCTTGGTCGACGCGACGATCATCGAAGCGCCGTCGTCGACCAAGAACGCCGAGAAGAGCCGCGACCCGGAGATGCATCAGACGAAGAAAGGAAACGCCTGGCACTTTGGGATGAAGGCCCATCTCGGGGTCGACGCCGATTCGGGACTGGTTCACAGCGTGGTGGGCACGGCGGCCAACGTGTCGGACGTTTCGCAGGCTCACGCCCTGCTGCACGGGCATGAAGAGGAAGCGTTCGGCGACGCGGGCTACATCGGCGTGGACAAACGCGACGAAATGAACGGCAAGCTGGTGAAATGGCGTGTGGCGGCCAAGCGCGGAAAGATCAAGGCGATGCAGGATGGCCCGCTGAAGGATCTGGTGAGCACGGTCGAGCGAACCAAGGCGCAAATCCGCGCGCGGGTCGAGCATCCGTTTCATATCGTCAAGAACCTGTTCCGTTATCGCAAGGTGCGCTACAAGGGACTGGCCAAGAACACGGCGCAGCTGTTCAGTCTGTTCGCCCTGGCGAACCTGGTGATCGTACGAAACCGGCTGCGTTCGGCTCATGGGAGCAGTCCGTCATGCGCGTGAAAAATGCGAGCAGGGAGGCTCGTTTACGAGCCAACTGCACCGAAATGAGCGCCGATTCGATTCGTTATCCGGAAAGTTCGACGTCATCTCACCTGAAACGTCGGCGGTTGGCCCATTAATCAGCATTTCCCTAGAGGTTGTTTCTCGATGCGGGAGGTCTAGCCATCGGCACTTTGCCGCCGATGGCGTTGCGAGCTCGATGCCAGTTGTAGTGGTGCTGCCAACTGGCCCCCGGCTTCGTTGCGATGGGCCGAGCTTTGGTATGTCGATGCGCAGCCCCACTCACGTGAAGCTGACCGGATGAAGCGTTCAAGGCACTGTCATCACGACTCTCGTTTATCATCAAGTCGGGCACGTGCCGCGGCGATCGATTGGTGCAGCTTCGCCTGCAGCGTCTCGCGCGGCGGTAGCACCGTGAGGTACTCAGCGACGTGAATGCCGCTTTTGCCAAGCTCAAGCAATTCGATCTGTTCTTGCTTCTTTCCCGCACATAGGATGATGCCGATCGGCGGCGCTTCATCCGGCTCCTGCTCGTGCTTGGCGAGCCAACGCAAGTACAGCTCCATCTGACTCTTGTACTCGGCCTTGAAGGAACCGAGCTTCAGTTCGATCGCGACGAGGCGTTTGAGCTTGCGGTTGTAGAACAACAGGTCGAGATAAAAGTCGTCGTCGTCGATCAACAACCGCTTCTGGCGCGCAACGAATGTAAAGCCGGCGCCGAGTTCCAGGAGAAACTGTTCCATCTCGCGCAGGATCGCATCCTCGAGATCGCGCTCGAGATAGTGATCGTTGAGGCCAAGAAAATCGAGGATGTACGGATCTTTCAGCACGAGGTCAGGCGTCATCTGCTGCGCGTTGCGGAGGTGCGCCACTTCGCGCCGAATCACTTCGTCGGGTTGCCGCGACAGCGCACTGCGCTCGAACAGCATCGACTGCATCCGCTCCTGCAACTGCCGCGACGACCAGCGCTCCAGGCGACAGAGTTCAATATAGAAGTCGCGCTTGAGCGGGTCGTCGACGTACATCAACATCTTCAGATGGGTCCAGCTCAATTCTCTCCGCAGTGCGGAGAGAATTGGTTCATCCGGAAACACCTCCGCCGCGCGGATGCAGTGGCGCAATTGCTGCTCGCTCCAACCGCGGCCGTACTCAGCTCTCAGTTGTCGTGCGAGCGCGGGGAGGATCTGTTGTCCATAGCCCGCGCGCTCCCCGCCCAGCAGATCATTTCGAATGCGACGACCAACCTGCCAATAAAGTAGGGTCAGTTCTGCGTTCACCGCCGCGGCCGCCCGGGCGCGCGCCGAATCAATCATGCGGCGGATGTCGGTCAAGAGGGATACGGGGACGAGTTCGGTCATCTTGTTGGGAATGGAGGAATCGGCGGGCCGGCACGCGCCGACAGTGGCCACGTTACCGGAATCTCGGCCACGGCGGAACCCTGCTGGGCGCTCCCCCAACTCTCTCCGCACCGCGGAGAGAATTCAGCCGCCGGCCCGCCGAAGCCCTTCCCTTTCGCCGGCGCTCGCAATAGGGCTTCATCACCGCCTGAGACGAAGTCGCCTCGCCAACAGCCCCGCCCGGGTCGAAGAACCTCTCCGCCCGCGTGTGACGGTGGCCAATGAACGCGCCCACCGGTGCCAGAAATACCAGGGCGCTGAAACGGTGACAGCACCGCTTTTCGATCGCCGCGGTGGGGGCGCGCAATTCCCTACAGGGAGTACCGCGCACGCCGCGGCTTCGCCCATGCCCTGAAATGAAGGGTAACATAGCCCTGACTATCCGCCCCTTCATTTTTTCGGGTCGAAAGGGTATATTTTGGATCGCGTCCGCCCGAACCCGCGCCCAGCAAGGCGCTCCGGTCACGTGCATTGAAAGAAAAGTAGCAGCAATGCAGAAGTAAAAGTGGAACCGGCATTGCGAACGCTTCCGGCAGGGGGCTCACTATTGGCTCGCCAAGGCCAGCATCGAACCGGTACATCGGCTGGTTCCGCAACGGCAGGAATAGTCGGCCGCCAATTCGGGGGTGATCGCCTCATCGATCGTGAGTCCATAGGCGATGAACAGTTCGTCGCCCGGCATCACGTCCTCGAGTGTCTCGATGAATACCCGCCCCCGCTCGTCCTCGATCGCCTCGCAGTTCGGCTGGCAGGAGTGGTTCAGCCAACGGGCGCTGTTGCCACCGATGCTGCCGTCGATCACAGACCCATCAGTCAGTCCGAAAATGAAGGTGTGGCCAGACATACCGGAGCGTCGATGCCGGGCCGAGGCTTGTCGCCACGAGGTCACCTCACCGCGGTATTCGAGGATCCGATGGCCGGCGGGAATCGCCCGGAGCGCGAAGACGCCTCGCCCATGAACCGATGACTTCCTGACCGTCACACGCCGCACTTCCGACTCCTGATCCGTTGAAGCCTGCGAGCATAGCGAGCCACGCGCCGCGCGGCAACCGGCACGATCGCGTCAGAATAACCCGGTCTGCCTGGGATCGCGTGGCGGGGGCCGGGATATGTCAGTCCGGCTGACTGATCCGCGATTGCCGCGGCTGGCTCCGACCCGCTGGAGCCACGCAAGCATCAGGCATTCCACAGCCCCATCGTTGAAACGCAACTCGAATACGCCGGTTTCGCCAGACCGACACCGCGCCGTTGCGCGAAACGATAGGCGCAGCCCCCGCCGTTTCGCACGGACCATCATCTGCGTCCGACTCATGCCGTGCCAGCAATCCGAAATGAAGCGGGCCACGGGCCCAGGCAGGGACTCGTGGGCAACGCCCTGCGGCAACGTCAGTCCGGCGAGTCGGTAGCGATCAGCCATGTAGTCCATTTCCCTGGCAGCCATTTACCCTGAACTTATACCGCTTTCTTGCGGCGCGTAGCCGGCTTGGCGGTCGGCACGGCACGCGTTGGCCGGGTCGGGCGTGGGGTCTTCCGCACGCCGGCCGAGGCAGCCGGAACGGCCGACGGCCGTGTTTCCCGCGCCCGCACTTCGGCCTCCCGCATCGCCATCACCTCCGTCTGCAGCCGCCCATTTTCCGCCTGAATGGCATCCAGCCGCCCCTGCAGCACGCCCGCCTGATGACGCGCATCGACCAGTTGCGCCTGCAACGCGGCCAGGTCGTTCCGATACTGGACGTCGCGCTGCTCAACGCGCGCGATCAGCGCGTCGAGCTCCTTCTGCAGCCGCGCGGCCGTCACACGCTCGCGATCGATCTCCTGCAGCGCCCGCTTCTCCGACGCGCGCAAGCGTTCTTCGGCACGATTCGCGTCGTCGCTCAGCCGGTCGAGCTGCGACGTGAAATCGGCGCGCGCCTGGGCCAGCGCACGATCGGCGTCCGCGTTGTCGGACTTCAGCCGCTCGACTTCCGCCTGCAGCGCGCGGCGCGATGCTTCGTCGGCCGCCCTCGCCTGCTCGAGCTCCTGGATGCGCACCTGGGCCGCCAGCAACGCGCTCGTGCGCTGCTCGAGCGCGGTTTCGGTCCGGGACAGATCGGCTTGCAATACGGCGACTTCCGCTTTCGCCGCCGCCCGCTCGGCTTCGACTTCGGCACGCAGTGCATCGAGTGCCGCGGCGGCATCGGTACTCGAGCGGCTCCACAGCGCGGCGACGAGCTCGCCCGCCGCGGCCTGCAGATCGGCCGGCAGGTCGGGATGCTCGATGCGCACCCGGCTTTTTTCCCGCAACTCTGCCCAGAACTCGCCCAGCACGGCGGCGGGCGTGCCCATGCTGCCACGCCTCACCAGCTGGTACAGCCGGTTCGCGGTTGGCGTCTGGCCGAAGCGGAAAAACAGCAGCGCACAGACCTCGCGGTACAGCTCGCGCGTCCTCGGGAATTCCACCTTCAGGCGCGCGATTTCGATGGCAAGGCGAGCCTCGTCAGGCTGGACGCTGGGCAGGGTATCAGACATGGGCCGGAAAAATCGCATCGAACACAGTTGATAATACAACGTATATCGCTATAAACCCAACTCATATAGCCAATTACACGACATTATTGCTATAATGTCGTGCATCTTCGATTGAGCGTCGCCTCCCGTTTAAGCTCACCTTCGAAACACCCGAACCGTGTCTCCTGCCCAGCTCACCACCGTGCAACCCGTCGAATCGCTCGCACTCCCCGAGCGTCTCGACGGCCGCGATGGCACCAATCGCGGCGCGCCCGAACATTCGCAGCTGGCCGCCCGCAACGACCTGGACGCCGTGCGCGCTTGGCTGTCGAACTACGCCGACACGAAAACGACGTTCGAAAGCTACCGCAAGGAGGCCGAACGGCTCTTGCTGTGGGCCGTCGCGCAGCTCGGCAAGCCGCTGTCGTCGCTCACGCACGAGGATCTGCGCCTGTTCAAGGCGTTCCTGGTCGACCCACAGCCCGCGAGCCGCTGGGTCTCGCTCAAGGATGACGGGTCCCAGGGCGGCAAGTATGGTCGCAGCGATACGCGCTGGCGGCCGTTCAACGGGCCCTTGTCCGCGGCCAGCCAGCGACAGGCGCTGGTGATCCTGAACGGCATGTTTACGTGGCTGGTGGACGCCGGCTACCTGCGCGGCAACCCGCTGGCGTTGTTACGCCAGCGCGCGAAGCGCTCGGCGCCGCGCATCAAACGCTACCTGTCGCCGTCCCTGTGGGACGAGGTCAAAGCCTTTGTCCACCAACTGCCGCAGGACACGGCGACGCAGCAGGCTTATGCCGCCCGCTGCCGCTGGCTCACGACGCTCCTCTACCTGCAAGGCATGCGCATTTCCGAGGTCGCCGGCGGCGCCATGGGTGACTTCTCCCGGCGCCTGGGCACCGATGGCCAGGACCAGTGGTGGCTCGAGATTCTTGGCAAGGGCGAACGCGAGCGCATCGTGCCGGCGTCGCCCGAACTGATCGACGAACTGACGCGGTACCGCAAAGCATGCGGCCTGCCCCCACTGCCCGGCCGGGCCGAGGACGCGCCGCTGGTCATGCCCTTCAGAGGCCAGTGCCGCTGCCTGTCGCGGTCGGCCCTTCATGATGCAATCAAAGGCGTCTTCGAGGGCGCCGCGTCGTGGCTGCGCGCGCGCGGACCGGAATTCGTCGATCGCGCCGACGAGCTCGAGCGCGCCTCGGCGCACTGGCTGCGGCATACGGCCGGCTCGCATCAGGCCGACGTCGGCATCGATCTGCGCACAGTGCGCGACAACCTCGGGCACGTATCGCTGAACACCACGAGCCTGTACTTGCACGAGGAAGAGGACAAACGACACCGCGAGACAGTACGCAACCACCGAATGAACTGGTGCAACGGGGACCCGGCCGAGCTCCCGTCTCGGGAGCCAAAGCGCTAATTGCGAGCCAACCCGGTTTGCCGTGCGAACAATCAAACTACGATTGTGCCGTGTCACGCGGTTCATTTCTTCCGGTCATCGCGCAAACGAACGCTGCCCGGTACGCGTGCATCATGGTAGCCACTTCGCATGTTCGCGGGAACGTGCATGCGTTGACGTTGGAGCGGCACGTCGCCATTGAGCTCGATGCCCGAGGCCTCCGCCTGCATACGAACGAAGCCTCGCAACATCTTTTCCCGGTACGTGTACCACCCTTGCCGCTGGGGCACCGCCTCAAGCACGGCCCCGTAGTTGTCTGCCTTCAACCTGCGGAGTGATTCCGCGAACTTGCCGTTTTCGAACACCACGGGACTCTTGCGACGCTCAATGATGGACTGGTAAGACTGCTGGATATCTTTGCTCTGACGGATAAGATCTTCCCCGTCGGCGGTTGCCCACACGAGGTCTTCCCATTCGGGCGGGCGCTGCAGAACCGCCTTCTCGTAAGGTTTCTTCAGCTCAACGTTGATTTGTTCGATCGCCTTACGCAGGCCCAACTGATAATGGTGAGGACCCAGGACGTCGCAGTCAGTCTCATCATCGAACGCCTGCCAGATCATATGCTCGGTTATCAGGTGCACGTAGTGAGGAAAGCCATCACTGACGATTGCAATGCGCCAGTTCACATCGTTGTCCACATCCAATCCGAACTCCTGCGCGGCCTGGGTGACGATCTCGCGCCGCGCCTCCCAGCCAAGGCGATGCACCTCAAACGTCGCAAGCTGCCGGTACGCCGATGGATGCGCGCCAAGCAGTTCTTCCAGCGAGCGACCAACGCCCGTGAAGATGAATTTGAGATCCACCTCCCGGTCCCCGAGCGCCTTTAACAACGCAGCGAACCGGTTGCGTTCCTGCGTGTCCGGAATCGTGTCGAACTCGTCGATCACGACGACGGGCTGCTTCGAATGCACGCGAGCCACTTCCCCCAACAGGTCCACTGCGTCTCCGATCGTCCTCAGCTGGTCCTTCACATCTTTCGCGCTGACCTCGCGCCCCTGCTGCCACTTCAGCCCGCGCCATTCGAGCGAGATACCGGTCTGCTCCTTGATGTTCGTCGTCCGCGAATAACCCATCGCTTGATTCGCGATGGTGGCGATGATTGAATCGAACGTCTCATTTGGCGAACCACCAACGACGATCGGTCGGTTGTCCGCGCTCTGGTACTCGTAGGCGGCCGTCGCTCCTAGTGAGCTTTTCCCCACACCACGGTCGCCGTATATGAAGATGTTGCGTCCCGGCGCCGATAGGGCACGGTCAATGTCTTCGAGTTCGCGCTCTCGGCCCTTGAGCTTTTCGGGTGTGCGCACCGGTTGCGCTGCAGATAACGCGACCTTCATTTGGTCGCGAACACGCTGTTTGTCATAGCCGGCGATTGTCATGCGTATAGTTCCTCGAGAATGGTTACTTTCGCGCCGTGCAGGCCGAATCGTCAGATATCCGTGGCAAGACCGCTCGCTCAGAAGGTAGGAAGGGCCCGGGAGCGATGACATGCGGCGCATATAGGCAATTTCTAATCCCTGCATTCAAGCGTCCGCACGACTGCCGCTTTCCAACACTGGTTTTGTATCGCGCAGCGTGGACTACAGGCAATCTGCTTCAAATGGGCACGCGTGCGCCGTCGTCGCCCCCAGAAGGCTGTTGTGGACTAGGATTGCTTACTGCGCGAAGGCGCCTTCCTTCGTCAATGGCCAACAGATCTCGCCCTTGCGCCATTTGCTCCGCAGTCGGCTCTGGCATCTCGTCGAACCAGCGACTCCATCGGGCACCGAGCGCGTTTAGGGAAATTTCGTCGGTGCGGCCGCGACGAAGCTGAGGTCGCACGAGCGCAAAGAGTTCCGGCGCGACCTCTTTCCGTTCCATGACGCGTTTGAACACCCACAGGTAAATATCGACAAGCTCCAATCCTGCGCTGTCGGCGCTCGAGGAAAACGTGATCGGGGTCGTGGGCATACCGCTATAATCCGTCGTCGGCAGGCCGGGACCGGTAAGCCACGGTATCCCCCGCATTGAGGCGAAGAGTTCAGCCAATGTCTTCTGCGCCTTGTTGAACTGCGATTGTTGGTCAACGGTTATCCGCGACTCCCTCCTTCCATGCTTCTTGATGCGCATCGCGATGCCATGCATCACCGACTGGAAGCCGACAATGTTCGGGGTAACTTGCAGCCTGTCCCTCTTGTTCTTGGTGTTGTAGTAAAGCTCGGAGGCATGCTTCGCGGCCCATTCAAGCGCGTCCGAAATGAGCTGGCGCGAGCGGGCATCCGGCAGACTCCCCACGCGGGCCCGCAGTTCGTCGCACACCGATGCGAGCTCCTGCTCGGCCTTCCCGTCGTCGATCTCAATCCGTGCATCCCAAGCTCGCTTGGCCAGCCCTTCGTCGAATAGGCTAGCCAGTTTCAATAGGAGCACGTAGCGCAACGGCGTCCAATACCCTGACCAGGTAATAGCAGGATTCATCCCTTGGTCGAACACCTGATCAAAAAAGCAAATGATGGCATGGTCCGGTTTTGCGACGCGATACAGATCGAACCGCAATTGAAGTACCGGTTCAAGCCTGACAAGGTCTTCAATTAGCGGAACCAATCCTCCGTTACCCAATTCAGCCGCATGCAACCGCGAAACCCCCGCCCGCCGGCGCAACCGTTGCATGCGATCCGCCGCGAGCAGGTCCACGTTACAGTTGCTCGAAAGCACGCCGTAGTACAGCATTGGTTGCTCCGGATCGAAGAGGTTCGCGCCCGTGTGTCCACTCTCATCCACATAGAAGTACATGACGTGCCCCCGACGGATTGATGACCAATCCCATATTTCGACTGTTGTATGAACGACCGCGTTCACTCGCGGTCGCACTTGCTTTCGTTCCACGGCGCCATCATAAGGACGGTCTTCTGGCACAGCCAGCGGCATGCTTCATCTACATCACCGACGCTGACGAAGCGAGGTCAAGCGCCACCGACATGCCGCGAGCGGGCATCGCTCAATGCTGCCGGCAACTCCGTTGCTTCTGATAACCACGACGAGGAACGTGACACTTCGACGGGAGCGACGTTGTCGCGCAACCCCTCCAAGTGCGCGCGCCAATGGCTATCGCCCCCGCAATCCCGAGCCAACTCATGATCGGTGTCGGCTCCGTCGAGCGGCAAGACACAAAAGCAAATCGACTCGCCGCGCCGATCGCCGCAACGTGCGACGACTTGGCGCCGCGGGAAATCATGTACGGGAAACGGCAGCCAAAGTGTCCGTCGGTGCATGCGCTGTTGATCAACCTCCGCCAGGAAAGTGCGAAAGCTATCTAAGCACGCTCGGCCTAATAGGTGCAGCGTGACCCATATTCTGGCAGAGCGACTCCAATTTCGCTGTGCAATTGGCGCGTATAGTGACAACCAGGTCGCGAGTCCGAGCGGTCCATGGAGCGGGCACTGCAATAGTGCGCTGGGTGTTCCGAAGCCCTCCCACTTACAGCGCCAGCGTAGAAACGCTTGTGCAACCGGACAAAAGGAAGTCGTCGTGTTCCCTGTCAACGACCAGCACAGATGGCGCGCGGCCGTCGCGATACAGGCTCGATGCCTCCTCCCGTATTCACGCATGATCCAGCGCCGCACAGCCTTGTAACATCCGCGGGCCAGGATATCGCTGCTACGCACATAGTCGCTAGCGAGTTCCAGATCGATCTCTTCTCGTACTTCGTCATCCTCGATCGCGTCGCTGCAGGCATACAGGGTCCACGCATGCGATGGCGGCATCCGAAAATGCATCGCCCCGCGATCTTCGGTTCGAATCACTGGCAAGCGATTTTCCAATCGATCCTGCAGTAGCCCCCGATACGTCCGTCCCACACGAAGGTTGTCAGGACCTTGCGCCGGCAAGAACCACGGATGTGCACATGATGGGCAATTGAACGGTGTGCGGAATACATTCGGCCGCAAGCGATACGGGATCGTTGCCCCACATTGCTCGCAACGCTGGACGAGTTGAACTCGATGAATCGGGCACTGCTCGCTGGCCCGATACTGGAATGCGCTGAGATGGACGCCCTCAATCGAACATTTCGGGCACCAGCGCAACGTCGCGAAAGCAATTCGCTCGAGTCGATGCGAAGGCATGATGAAAGCAGCCGCAACGTCCTTGAGCGGCACGCGCAACACAGCCATCATGCGCGGCACGTCGAAGCACCGTGCGTCGCGCAAATCGAGATCCCGCGACGTACGCCGACGACCATCGCGAAAGGCAAACGCATCGACTAGCTCCGCACACGACACCGCGTTGAGTCGCGAAACTTGGCAAGCAAGGCCAGCGAGGATTCGCCTGGAGCATGCCAGTCATCGCGCCAACACCAAGGTGCATGAGTCGACGATTCAATGCCCAGCAAGAGAATATCGAAACGACGTGTCATTGCGCACGGCCCTCGTCCACGAATACGATGCGCAACTCCTCCAGCGCTGCGACAAAGTTCGACTCGTCGACCGCTTGCCTCCAACAGGCCGCACTAAGCGCAAAACCTGGATGATCGTGTTCCATGTTGTCGGTCAACGCGATTTCGATGGCTCGTGTCAGATACTCCATCGGGATCTCCATTGGAAAATCGAATCGCGCATATTGGTGAGCCGAATCGAACGCCCCCCATAGTCGCTCGTGCTGCTGACCAAGCCGAAATCCGTGGTCAAACGCGCGCTGCAAGAAGAAGCGCGTGTAGGTCCACCCAGTTCCCTCTGGAAACACTGAACTGTCGTACGCGCCGAGCGGCATCTTGAGGTCCTCGGCACCGCGCAGACCAGCAAAGCGCATTTCCTCGACCATGAAACGTGCGACGACCTGCGAGGTGTCGACATTTTGCTTGAAGGAACTCTTGCGGTTGAGAATGCCGGGCTGGCCGACCAGAAACGTGAACATGCGAATACCGCGGCGAGATAGCTCGTCCTGCACGTCACGCAACCATTCGTAATGCTCGAGATCCAATCGCTGCGCTTCGTCGACAAACACAACCAGCGTATTGCCGCTGGCGCGCTCGACCATCTCGGCGAGCCGATGGTAAAGCCGCAAGCGCCGCTGAAAGGCAGATCCTCTGTCGGCCCGCTCATGGCGGGTCGCCTCGAGCAACATGCCGAAGAAGAGCGCCTCCGAGCGCGATGGGTTTTGCGGCATGCCCATCGAAAGCACGACGATACGCCGCATTTCGTGTTGCAAAAGCCTCGCGCAATAACGAATTGCGTATGTCTTACCCCATCGGGTGTGACCGTAGATGACGGCACCGGCAATCCCTCGCCGCACGCACTGCCTCACCAGCGCGTACATTTCGGCGATCGCTGGCGTCGGCACGATGTACGTCTGATTGCGCAGTGGGTGCTCTGCCTGGTCAACAGGTCGTTGCAGAGAGTCCGGCATGACGTCAATACGTGAATATTGCCGTCAGCCACGGCGTCGGAAGCGCAACGCGTCGCTGTGTGGCTGGCAATGCCGAGACGGTAGCGGCCGAACCTTCGCCGGGCCCGACCGTTGCTGCAAGCTCGTGAGCCTTCGCTCGATCGGTTAGCATGCGCGCGAGATCATTGGCGTCGCGCGTATGCCGCCGCGCCTGCTCCTTCTTGTACGCGAACCAAGCAGCAACCGGATCGCTTCCCTCCCGACAGGCCAGCTTGCGCTGCCGTATCAACGAGAAGATCTCCTGCCGCACGCGGAGTGAATGCGGCGAGAAACACCATGGACGCGCAGCAGTCAGCACACCGAGCTCTGAACCGTCCATGAAAAACGCGTGCAGGTGCCTTATGTCCTTCACATTGAAGTAAATACGCAGTTGCTGGCCGATGAGCCCGGCCATGCTCGACAATAGCCGGCTGTCGTAGCGCACGTACTCGAAATTGATGTGTGGACGTTCACCACGGCTGACGTTACCGCGGATGGTAACGACGCGCGCCTCTTGCAGCAGGCAGAGCGTGCCACGGCGAACAACGGGAAGTGTGCGTAGCAGTTCCTCCCCTTTCGCAAGCTGGAATTGCATCGCCTCAAGCGGCGTGCGCCCACCCAGTCCCGTGTGCGGCTCACCGTTATAGTTGGCGAGGACAACGTCGATCACGTCTTCGAGCTCATCGAGCGTCATCATCACCGACGCGTCCTCACCCACGTCGTTGAGCAACCGCTCAATCGATTGAGGATCTCTTCCTGTCGTGGCCGGCAGTCGGTGTGCGAAGTGTGACGCCAGTTGATCGAAGAAGCGCTCGATGAGCGCACGCTCATTCTTTTGGCCCAGCGGGCCGTTATCCGTCGTACATCCAACGATCGTCGTTAGCCGCTCGAGAGTCGCTTTGGCAAAGTGCGACTTGGCCGCATCGAAACGCAACGTGTTCCAACATGCCCACGCAGTTTGCGGAATCACAGTCGACGGAAATCCACCACCGGGCCTGATTCGCAATGCGGGAATTTTGGACTCGCGCGGACGATGCGGCGTAAGTGTCGCTTGGAGCGCAGCAGCCACATCATCCTTGTTGTACTCGCGTCCGAGTGCGAGACCATACCCGATCACAGCTCGACTCGCTGTGTCCAGCAGAAGGAGAACCCAAATCCGATGTAGGACCAGCAGGGTTTCGAAGCCGAACGGATCGTCGATGCGCAGCGTTAGCCGCACATCGATCTTGTGGCCGTCGAATTCGACCACGTCATACGGATACGTCGCCGGCTTACGCACGGCGCTCGGATCGTCGCGCCACTGATGGCGGACTTGTTGCGCGCCGGCTGCCTTCGAAGCAGAGCCGAAATGTTGATACGTGAGCGTGCGAACATGACGTGCAAGGGACCGCTCGCCGAGATGCTTCTGGTTGAACGGATACTCGTGGCTTTGTATGCCAGCTTGCCGGCATTGCGCAAGAAACGCACCGTGCAATCGGCAAAGTTGCCGATGTACCTCCGTCAACGTCACCTGCTTGCGGCTGCGATCTGCAACTCTGCGCTCAATCCAGTGTGCAATATCCGGGTATCGCCGCAATAGTTGCTGGAAGGCTCCGCTCGCGCCGCTTACGTCGCCCTCGCGACATGAGGTAACGGGTGCGCGACGCTCGTAGGCGCGCGTGTGCCTATAGGGGATCAGCGCTCGGCACCCGAATATGCGGCCGTCCTCATGTCGTGCGACACAGCGCTCGAACATGCGGTAGAGATCGTTGAAGCCGACACCCGTCTGGCGCGTGATTTCGCGTAGCGGCGTATGACCGTCCAAGAACAGCATCATCGCCGTCACGCGCCGCGCCAGTTGCGACCGCGCCTGCTCCGATAACGCGCTCTCGTCAATCGTGGGCCATTGCTGGATATCGGATAGCTCCGCGGGGATTGAGCGGCGATCGAAGTGCAATGCACCGAACGCGATGCTCCTCATCGCGTCACCAGTACGCTGCGCAGTCCCAGCGACTGCGTAGCGAGCGTCGGACAGTACAACGCGTCGCTGAGGACCAACTTGAACGCGGCCGCACGTGAGACCGTAGGATCGAGCGGTGCCAGGCGATGCTCGAGCTGGCTCAACGTCAGTCCGTCTCGGCAGGCTCCCAAGATGTCAGGTGCGACAACATCGCAGCACTCGTACGCGCTCGCGGCAAGGTAGCGCAGCATTGTTAGCCGGTTTCGACGCAGCAACTCGGGATCGTCGAGCTCGTCCGGGTGTAGGATCCTTAACACCATCGAATGGGATCTGCTCCAGGCTTCGAAAGCCGGAAATGGTGTCCCGCTCATCGCAACCGCAGCCACCTCGCTGCGACGCAAAACGATCATCAATATCTCCTGCCCTTCCTCACCGACCCAGAAATCCACTGCCCGCGTCGGCCGGGTATCAGGAATTCGCAGCGGCCGTTCGCAGTATGTGGTCACTCGCGAGTTGGCCTCCAAGCGCAGCCAGAGGTGAAAAGCGTTCAAACCATACAGCGTCAGCGGACGACCGACCTTTGGACCAAAGACATCGAACCGATGCACCCCAAACGGACGTGCATCGTTGACTGCCCTTCGGAAACGTGGTGGGATCATGATCGCTCCGGTCGATTTTCCAGTTGTAGTACAAAAGCACCGGGACGGCGGATATTCGGCCGCACAAAAGGAGCGGAGCGTCTTGCACGCCGACAGAAACATCACTACAAAATACGTATCAACCAATACATTTGATTTGATCGATCAGGCGACCCGCCTTGAGAGTGTGGTTTTCGTTGATCGTCCATTCCCGGAACGCGTCTCACCGTGAAACATCGCGGAAAATTCCCTCGTGAAAATCCATGAATCCCAGTCTGGGTATGGTTTTCGCTGATCTACTCAAGGGTGCGAGGTTGTTTCACGCTGTCTGCACGTAATACCGTCGGCTACCGCGAGTTTTCAGCATTTCACTTCGGTTCCGCGAGATTTCCGACTTTCGCTTCCGACCAAACCGAAGAGAAAATCACTGCGCCGCTCCGTTGATAGACGGGACGGCCCTCGGTCAGTGCTTCCACTTTTACTTCCACCAACGGGTCAGGCACACAAGATCCGCGAACCAGCGTGATCGGCGCATCGTCGAGCGGCCGTCTGACACCGCCGCACCGATCTGTATCAAACAACACGATTTCCGTATTTCGACAGGACTCGCGCATGAAGCTGACCGGCGACATTGAAGAGGTGGTGTTTCACGAAGTCGCTGGCACGCCCGCGCCGGCCAGCAGCCCGCACCCGGACGGCCGCGCCCGGCGGCGGCCGCCGCGCGCCGCGCCCGTCGAACGCCGGATCGGCCTGCAGCACCTGGCGTTCTTCCGCGGCTATCTCGAGGGGCTGGATCTGGCGGAGCTGGCCGACCAGTACCTCGAATTCGGCCGCGACGCGCGCAAGGCGGCGGCGACGCGCACCTGGCTGGTCACCGCGTTCGTCGGCGCGGCCCGCAAGCGCCACGACTTCGCGACCGCCCGGCTGCTGGCGATCCGCCCGGCGGCGCTGGCCGCGCTGGCCGCGCCGGCCGTGCCCACCGTGCCGACGCCGTCGCTGGAGGACTTCGCCGCCGAACACGATCCGGACGGCTTCTACACCGAAAAGGAACTGCTGGACCTGTTTACCGCCCAGCACGCCAGCGACAGTGCTGACGCCGGCGCCACGCTGCGCCGCCAGCAGCGCAACGCACGCCTGCGGGCCCGGCAGATGGCGGCGCTCGACGCGCTCGCGCGCCTGTTGGTCGAGGATCCGCAGCCCGAGCACCACGTACTCGGCTGGTTCGACACGGCCGTGGCGCTGCGCCTGGCCGACGTCGGGATCGACACGATCGGCCGGCTAGTCGCGACCATCAACGCGGTCGGCTACCGCTGGTATCGCTCCGTGCCCCGCCTGGGCGAGATCGGCGCGCGCCGCATCACCGCGTGGCTCGAACACTACGGCGACGTCGACGGCCTGCGGATCGCGACCAACGCGCGGGTTCACCCGTCCGAGCGCACGCTGCCGGTGCCGGCGCTCACGCGAGCGCCCGCCACCGGCATCGTCCCGTTGGAATACTTCCTGATCCCGGCCGACCTCGACGGCTCGCGCGGGGCGAACCGCAATCCGCTCAAGAACAACAGCGGCGCGCACAACGACCTGCAGGCGATCGACTTCTGGCTGGCCGACAACGAGAACCCGCACACCCGCGACAAATACCGCGCCGAGGCCGAACGCCTGCTGCTGTGGGCGATCTTCGCGAAGTGCAAGCCGCTGTCCAGCCTCGACGTGAACGACGCGCGCGACTACATCAACCACTTCCTGGTCGATCCGCAGCCGGCCGCAATGTGGGTGATGGAGCGCGCAATGCCCCGCGCCGACCCGGCGTGGCGCCCGTTTCGTGGCCCGCTGTCGGTCAAGAGCCGCCAGGATGCGCTGGCGGCGCTGAAGAAGTGTTTCGGCGATCTGGTCGCCGCCCAATATCTCGACCACAACGCGTTCACCAAGATCAGGGTGTTTCTCGGCACCGAGCTGGACGCCGCCGGCAACGAGCGAAGGGTCGCCGCGAAACCCCGCATTCAAGCGGAACGCAGCCTGACGAAGGAGGCCTGGGCGTTCGCGATGCGCGTGCTCGACGCGCTGCCCGACTCGGCCTCGGCGGCTCGCCTGCGCTTCGTGCTCGCCTTCGCGTACAGCACGGGGCTGCGCCGCGCGGAGCTGTGCGGTGCGTTCACCGACGACATCGTGCAACGCTACGCCGGCGCCGAACTCGGCACGATTCACCTGCTGCGGGTGGTCGGCAAGGGCGCGAAGGAGCGCTTCGTGCCACTGGTGCCAGCCGTGCTCGACGCGCTCGGCGACTACCTCGTGACGCGCGGCTTCCCGCTCGATCCGCTGGCCTGCCCCCTGGGCACCCCGCTCATCCCCGCGCTGCTCGACAACCGCGAGATTGGTCGAGTGCGCCGCGAGGCTGCGGCGTCAGGCGCCGATCCGGATGCAGCGGTGGCGGCCCTCACTCGCCGCGACCGGCCGGTCCATCCCGACCGGCTCTACCGCGCGGTGAAACGATTCTTCGCGACTGCGACCGAAGCCGCTATGCGGGAGGACTCGCCGCACGCACGCGCGTTCAGCGCGGCCAGCCCGCACTGGCTGCGGCACACCTTCGTGTCGCATGCGCTCGCGAACGGCATGAGCCTCGAGAGCGCGCGGAATTTTGCGGGCCACGACTCACTCGATACCACGTCGATCTACGCGACCGCAGAGCTTGGCCGTCAGTATCGCGAGGCGGAGACCTTCCTTAGTCGAGCCTCTAAATAGTGTTATTGGAGCGAGGCCCCATTCGCGGCGCCCCACCGAAAAGGGCTTCTCCCAGATATTGTCCGAGATTGACCAGCCGGCGCGATCAAACCCCCAGAAAATCCTCGACTTCCTCTGCGAGCCGCAAAAAATCTCCCAGATGATCTGGGACTTACCGCCAGGGCCGACGCGACTCCCGCCACGCCGGCCGACATTCGGTATATAAGATCACCCCCCAAGACCGATCAAAGACTCGTCTTCGACATCGGATCGATCAATTCGTCAGATGGTCTGAGGCGCAATCTCCACGTGGAGATTCCCCGCTGCGCGTGCTATCGATCTACCGCGCTGCTGCCTGCACACCCGGGAATCTCCACGTGGAGACCCTCGCAGGAGACTGTCGACATACTTCTTGAAATTAACAACAAACCGTCTATACTTTATAACACACAACGCTTTTATACACATCACTACGATGTGTCGCTCGATCTCCACGTGGAGATCGGCGTCAGCCCAAACTCCAATCTCCACGTGGAGATCGGTGATGGGAATCGAATGCCCTGATACAGTCCGGAGGCGAGATGGGTCTAGTATTCGCTGTTGCAAACCAGAAGGGTGGGACCGGGAAAACGACCACGACAATTAATCTGGCTGGGGCTTTCCATGCTGCCGGTTATAAGCCACTTGTCGCAGATGCTGATGCTCAAAACTCTTGTTTGCGCTGGAACGCCGTCGCGGACGATGGAAATCCGCTTCCGTTCAAAATCGTCAGTGTCGCGAGTCACGGCAAGCAAATAGGAAGTGTCATCACACAATTGGCGGAAGATTCAGAAATCGTGTTGGTGGATTGCCCTCCCAGCATTGAGTCCCCAATCACCGCACGAGTGTTGATGGTCGCCGACGCAACGATCATTCCGACCGATTCGTCACCGCTCGACCTCTGGAGCAGCGAGGGGATGAT
Source organism: Burkholderia sp. B10 (assembly GCF_004368385.1). Taxonomy (NCBI): domain Bacteria; kingdom Pseudomonadati; phylum Pseudomonadota; class Betaproteobacteria; order Burkholderiales; family Burkholderiaceae; genus Burkholderia; species Burkholderia sp. B10. The sequence continues at coordinate 18,289 of NZ_PQMX01000005.1, forward strand.
CCGCTTGGTGGAGCAAACTCGCGCCGTGCAGCCTAATGGGAAGTACGCGATTCTTCTCAACAAGGCGAACCCGAAGACCCAGCTCCATAAGCAGATGAAGGAACTACTTTCGGAAAGCAAAGTTCACCTCTTATCGACCACGATTAAGAATCGAGAAGTCTATAAATTGGCTGCGGCCTTGGGTCGGACTGTATTCGATGTGAAAGGGCTCAGGTCCGACGCCGTGAAACCGGCTCGAAACGAGGTCGCAGCGCTACTTGAGGAACTGATCGCCTTTTACAACACCGAGGAAGATGCAGAATGAGTAGGAAGCTCGACCTAAAAAGCAAAGTGCGTGTCGGCATGAATGCGGAGCGTTCCGACGTTGACGCACGCCTGAAAAATTCCGGTGTTGTCGAAACTGCCCAGTCGGACGCCGCCCACATCCTGGAGCCCGACTCCCGCGCTGTGAGCGATGAGAAGCCCACACCGATCGTTGACGCTTCAATAGAACGACCGGGCGATCAACGGATCCACATCCTTTCGATCGCCGATTGCATCGGAAATCCGTACAATCCTCGCGCCTTCTACAGCCCTCAGAGCATCGATGCTCTTGCTGCGACGCTTGACCGAGAAGAACAACTTCAGCCGATTATTTTCACGGAATTGCCGGAGTTTCCCGGTAAAAAGATTATTGTCGACGGAGAACGACGCAAGCGGGCTCTGAAGAGTTTGGGGCGCACCACCGTCCTGGGCGTCTATCGCGGCAACCTTTCGCCGAAATCTCTGTTCATGTTGGCGTACAGGGCAAACAAGGAACGGGACGATCAGACGGTGTTCGACGACGCCGTTTCGTGGCAGCGCCTCTTGAACGAGCATGTCTATCGGGACCAGCTCGAATTGGCCGCGGCGGTAGGCGAAGACAAGGGAGTGGTCAATAAGGTTCTTCTGCTCAACACTTTGCCGATGCCGCTGCTGCAACGGATGGTCGACAACGCTGACAAGGTTAAGCTCTCGCATGCCTACAACATCAAGCTCATATGCGACAAGGCGGGCGAGGCGGTAGCCGAACACTGGCTCGACCAGGTGATCGCCGGTCAGGCATCTGTCCGAAAACTCGAACAAGTCGCGACCAGCGAGAAAACCGCCGCGCGAGGCGCAAAGAGGACTCACTATGAGTCGCGGGTCAAGTTTGCCTCACCAAGTGGTTTCGAACTTGGAGAACTGAAGGCGTTCGCCGACGGCAGAGCCGAGTTGAACCTGAAGGGGATAAAGGGCGAAGCGCAAGAGCGCCTGATCGACAAGTTGACTGCGGTCGTACAATCTTGGGCGCTCGAGCTGCAGGCGGACGACGTCGACCTACCACCTCGCGCTACGCAGTCAGCAGCGTAAGCGAGCCGCCGCTTTACCGGCCGCTCGGGCTAGAATGCCTGAGCGGCGTAACGAAAAACCTCCTGGCCTCTCCACATGATTTACGTGCGTAAGTCGGGACCTGATCTGTCAGTCAGCGTCAGATCAGGTCTGAGAGTGGTTCGCCGTCGCTTCATCAAGGGCCGTGATCGACCCACTCCGGTCAGACGACCGTCTCCAAAGCGGTCAGACGGTCGAATTCAGGTTTTGCGAACTAGAGCGCCATAAAGCGGCCGTTAGCGACCTCACCCGATCGGCCAGAAGCGGACATTCGACGCGGTGTCCGCATAGCAGCTGTTTGGCGGTAGAGTGACGCCGCCACGATGGCGGCGAGGCTATGATCGCGATTCAAATCTGCTCGATATCGGCACGCTCACGTTCAAATTAGCCGCTCACGTTCAAATTAGCGCCACTCCCGCCGTTCTTGCTTGTCGGGTCGATGTCCGGTAAACGATCGGGCCATCTATTGTGGGCTGGTCCAGCGTGCCGCTAACGCTTGGTCTTATGTAGTTCGTCGAATGAAGGAGCGGGGCGAAGTGGCTTTGCTTCCGGTCAGATTCGCGCCTCTTCGATGATCGTGCGCCCGAGTACCGCCGGCGCCCAATGTCGAAACGCCTCTTCGCGAACAGCATACGGCACTTCCCGAACTACGGGCATTCCACCAACATGCACTTCTGTGCGACGCTCAACAGAGTAAATTCCGACCAAGGCCCAGGTCTTTTGCGCACCGCGGAGGCGCTTAGTTTTGTGGATTAGCGGGGCCCCCGAGCAACCAGCACCAGCGATTTCGCTTATCTCAAAGAATTGAGTGCCCCGGACGCCCGGTATTGCATGTGAATAGTTACGCCGAATATATCCTGTCGTGTAGACGAGATCCGGCCGGTAAATTGCGCCGGGATCGAACTGCGCATCCTCCGGATATCCCCAGCAGTCATAGTGCAGAGAGGCGCCTTGCCACTCACCATCGCACTCGATGATGCTAGACCATTGCCCTTCGATCTTCAAAACAGCTACGTCAACGTTATCGCAAAGCTCTCTTTCCTGGACGACATGGGCCGCCCACTCGTTATTAGTATCGACGTACAACACCGCGAGAGTCTCATCTTGGTGGCCCTCGATGACGTGTCGCGCAGTCAGCAGCACACCGCGAGAGCCGATGTTAAACGCTGTCCCCAGAAAGCCGGTGCTGCGAAAACCGTTCGGCTCACGGACTACCGTGATTACCGGTACGACGTAGTCTCGGACCATGCCACGCTGATGCGAATGACTCATGTTCATGCCGTTGTTTTGCGGTGAGTGTTGTGCTTACCTACAAATTATCTCATTTTCTCGGAACAATCTTCATGCCGCCTGATTCCGTCGTTGAGGTACTCGCATAGGTTAACGCTTCGACCAGATGCCGCTCGTTGAGTGGTGGTGAACGTCCGCTTTCGTATGGGTCGACTGTCCTTTTTGGGTCGAGGCTGTGTGGAAACGCGAAACGCAGAGTTGCCGGGGCATAGATTCCGTGCTGCATCGTCGCAGCAATTCGATAGGCCACGAATGCTGGTGTAATTTCAATCCTCGTTGCGGACCGCGTACAGCTTATACGGCGAATTTTGGGTGCTTCACGCACCCACCAGCCTCATGGCCTTCATGGTTTTCGCGAACCCAAGTATCGCTATTACGCGCTTGAGGTTGTACGCCAGCACATGCAGACTCATTTCGGTGCTCACATTGGCAAGCCGACGAGTCAGGAAGTGCGTGTAGCCCATCCAGTGTTTGAACGTCCCGAACACGTGCTCGACAGTCCGCCTTCGCACCGTCATCGCATCCGGCATTCTGTCCAGCCTTCGCTGCGCAGCTTCCAGTACTGACTCGTGTTCCCAGCGCGTAATCCGCCGGTAGTCGCTTGGCGTACATTGCGGCTTCAGTGCGCAACCAATGCATGCACTACTCCAATAGCGGCGCAGATACATGCCATGTTCCAGACCGGTAAATCGGTAGATCGCACGTTGCCCGGCCGGGCACTGGTATTCGTCATCTCGGGCGATGTAGATAAAGTCTGCACGATCAAAGCGACCGTGAGCCTTTGCGCTTGACGTCGTGGTCCTAGGCAGAATGGCTGCGATACCAGCATCCTCGCAGGCCTTTATCTGTGGACCACTGTAATACCCTCGATCAGCGATAGCCTTCAATCTGGTTTTGCCCATGGCGTCACGAGCAGCTTGTGCCATCGGGCTGAGCTGTGCCCGATCACTGCCGGCATTTGTGACCTCGTGAGCAACGATGAGATGGTGTTTGGAATCTACGGCTACCTGCACGTTGTAGCCCACAATCCCCGAGCCACGACCGCTTGTCGCCATGGAGCGAGCATCGGGATCAGTCAGCGAGATCTGCCCATCAGGCAGCGTCTTCAACTCTTCTTTGACCTGCTCGAGGTGGCGCATTTGCCCTTGTAATTGAGCAATTTTCTCTCGCAGCCGAGTTGTCTTCGCTTCCACCTCGGGAGGTTGGGTCCGATCAGCCGTTTCCAGTGCACTGAGATAGCGTTGGATACTTTCCTCAATTTGCTGCTGCCGCTTGTCGATCTTGCCAGTCGTAAAGTTGCGGTCACGCGTATTGGATGCCTTGAACTTGCTTCCATCGATGGCGACCAACGCTTGAGAGAACAACTTGAGATCGCGGCACAAAACGACAAACCTGCTACAAACTTTGCGAATGCCTGTGCCGTTGTTTCGCCGAAAGTCCGCTATGGTCTTGAAGTCTGGCGCCAAGCGGCCCGTAAGCCACATGAGCTCAATATTGCGTTGGCATTCGCGTTCCAGGCGGCGGCTCGATTGAATCCGGTTCAGGTAGCCGTAGATGTATATCTTCAGCAGCACTGCGGGATGGTAGGAGGGGCGGCCCGTTGATGATGGCGTAACGCCAACGAAACCGAGCGCTTCTAGCGCCAGTTCTTCGACAAAGGCCTCGACGATCCTGACCGGGTTGTCCTCGGCAACGAAATCGTCCAGGCATTCGGGCAACAACGTCACCTGCTTCCGGTCGTCACCTTCAACGAATCGCTTCAATTGTTCCTCCGACCTTGAAGTGCTGACCGAAGTTTAGGAGATCACGTGAGAGAATGAAGGCTCATTTTCATCGACGAGAACGCACGTGGATCTCCATGTGATCTATACACGAAGTGATCGAATTCTTCTGTCGCGCCGCCGATATGAATCGTGGCGACAGATCCAAGATGAGATCGCTGATTACGTGACCTCGCTGGGCCCTTGGTCGCCCGAGGATACGGTTGCATACCTCGGCTACGAGCATCTTGGGCTCGCCCCGAGTGCGGCCGAACAGGTCGCCACACTATTGGCCTCTGCCGATCCCATCATCGAACTCAAATTCGGGCCAAGCGCCTAGCTCGTGTTTTCACACAGCCTCGGTCGATAACGGCCCCTGAAAGCAATCTCAGGCCTCATCTGACGCCGACCGAAAGATCAGGTCTTGACTGACGCACGTCAGCTTTCGGCAGTTGCTGCCGCACCTGATTCTTCAAAGGGCAGTTCGCCATCCAGCGCTAGGCGGCTTTGAGGATTCTGAACAAACTTGAAATCGAGCGAATTCACAGCGCGGCCGAGCTTCACCGGTGTCCAGGAAATCACAAGATCCGCCTTAGCGTTCAGTTCGTTCACGGCGGTTTCAATCACCCGACGCTTGATGTCAGCAAAGCGGTACGTCGTGGGAATTTCAAGCACGTGCCGGAAATCGTCCAACGTAATCAGGAGCCGGCCACGATCCCGCTCTCGCATCAACAGTTCGAGCAGCCGCCACGAGTAAAGTGATTGTAGCCCGCGCGCAAACTCAAGTTGATACGAGACGAACCGCCGCTGGAGCATGAAAATATGGGGCGTTAGATCCGGAGAAAAGGAAACTTCTGCCCATCCTTCTCGTTCGTGGTAAACCGCCTTCCAAACCCAATTCAGCACCACCTTCCGCGGGCCGTCCATATACGTCAATTGGCGTTTTTGAAGACTCGCACAGCCTTCCTTCAGCCCCTCATACGCAGCGGTCGCCTGCTTCTCGCCGGACCGCGGAGCAAGTGCTGCTAGGGCGGCGAACTCATCGGCTCGAACACGAACACTCACATAGCCGTTACCCTTACCATGCAAGTAGGGTGACTTCGTGCTGTCTATGCAACGCAGAGCCGCCATCATGACTCGCTTCTCGTTGAGGGTTAGTCCTTGCTGCGCATTGACGAGCGCTCGGCTCATGGCAACAGTACCCCGTACGCGACCATCACCGTCCAGAGGCGGTTCGTCCAACGGCTCGATCTGGAAGGGTTCAATCGCAACGATCTCGACCTGAGCCGGCTCAGGCTGTTTTTTTGCCTTTTTGTTCACAAAGGTGACCTTCAGCGGGAAGTGTCACAATTATAAAGTGACATGCTCAAGGTGCAAGTCACCATTGTGGATAACGGTCGAAATTTGTCACCGCCGGCCCGCTTTGTGTCTACTTAGGGTCGGATTGCGTCACCTCTAGGTCGGTAAACGTCACAGTTTCCTGACTGTGACGTCCGGCAAAGCCTTAGCTGACAAGCCTGTGCGAGGCGCGGCACAGCGTTTACAAAAGGTTTTACAAACGGTTCTACAAACTGTCTTACAAAGAGCACCGTTAGAAAGTTGCTTCTTAACAACAAAACCCATCCCTACACCGACCTCCAGCGTTCGCTACGCGGCTGAAAAGTGACATTTTCCGACCTCAACACGCCTGCGCGACCTTCAATCCACTTCCGATTGGTCGCAAAGACGGCTTTGCCGGAACAAAAAGTGACGCTTTCCGACCTCGCCGACCAATAGATACTAAGTACTCACTCATCTTTGACCGAATAGGTGCCGATTTCGACGACGGACCGAATCGCGGGGTCGGAAAATGTCACCTTTGCCGCGAACTAGGACGGCCAGTCCTATGACGCGGGCGGCTCATCGTAGGAGAATCTATCGCAGCAGGTCGGAAAAAGTCATAGGACGGACAAGGCCTTAGGTCGGAAAACGTCACTTTTGGCGCGAATGACGAATGCGAAAGGAGGAGCAGGGCTTCGGACTTCGGGTCGGAATATGTCACTTCTCAAAACACCGACGGGTCGGAATTTGTCACCATCAGATCCGCGTGCTCGTCGGGTCGTGTCACCTTTACGAACAGGGGCACCGGGTCGGAAAACGTCACTTTTGCGCCTTCCGGTCGGGAGGTCGGAATTTGTCACTATTCATGGGAAGCGAGTAGGTCGAAAGAAGTCACCTTTGGGTGACTGTAGCTTCGGGTCGGAAAATGTCACCTCAATAGACCTTGGGTCGGAAACCGTCACCGTTGCGGTGGGCAACTGATTTCGCGCTGGTAGTCTGCCGCGAGCACTAGGTCGGATAATGTCACCGATCGTGTGGCGACTCATTCGAGGTCGGAACCTGTCACCTGCTCGGCAGATACCGTCAGCGTCTGCGCGGAAGGACCGACGGAAGGAGCCTGCGGGGCTCGCCCCGGCATAGAGCCGGGATGAGTCGCTTCGGTGGGTTCCTGCTGCTTGAGGAATTACCGCACCGCTCAGTTCACAGGCGCCATGGGCGTGTCCCGACTTGCTCAGGCCGGACTTCGCCCGAACGTTTCTGCCCGGTGCCTCGGTGCTGCCTAACTCCGACTTGGACATATTGCCGTGGCCCTCGCCCACGGAGTCTCGCTCCTGTAGGCACTGCCTATAACATACGGATGGCGCAACAATAAGCGAAATGTGGAGGTATATCGTACGGTTTGTTGCTGAAATAGAAATACAGACAGTAACCGGTTAAGCCCAATGGCACCTCCTTCGCGAAGCAAAAATGCTCCCAAGTAACTGATTTTACGGTACTTATGACGCGCCCCTATGTTGCCGGGTGGCGTGCAATTTGTGCAATGCATGTGGTAGGGGCAATAAACCGGCTCTATAGGGAATAACCGCTAGAAAATCCCAGAAAGCTGCATAATTTCGAGGGGCTTTTCGGCTGAAGGGGCGTAACCGGTTAAGCCCCTGGCCGATCGATTTCGTCCCCGGCGCTTTTTGCTAGAAAGCCTCCCTAAATCACCCCTCTTTTGCCGGGATGGGGCGCCCCCCGCGCTGTTTCAATGGACTCCGTCCTATTGGAACCTCCGCGATGCGTTTCTCCCGACTCTTTCCGCTCAGCAAGAAACAGGTGGCCTTGTCGCCTGCGCCTGGCTTCTACTCGAACGAAGATCCCGAGCAGGTGATCTTCGATCAGTCCACACGGCTGCGCGTGGAAGCGAACCATTGGAAGACGTTCTGCTTCATCCTGGTGTTCGTCGCGGGCGGGGCGGTCTATACGCGCAACCCGGCGCCGTCGGTCGTCAAGGCCTATGGCGTGTCCTCGGATGCGGGCGGCCATCCAGTGGTCACGCAGCTGACTGCCTACAACCCGGACGATCAAACCAAGCGTACCTCGCTGCGCGAGACGGTCGAGCGCTGGTTCACGATCGAGCCGGTGCTGAGCGACGACATTCAGCAGTCGCGGATGGCGAAGAACATCAACGCGGTCAAGAGCCAGATGACCGGCAACGCCCGGAACCAGTTCGGCGATTGGCTCAAGACCGACGCACCGTTCCAGCAGATCACCGCCAATCCGAAGCTCGTCCGCGAGGTGAAGGTGACCAACGTGTCGCTGCTCGAGGACTCCACCGCTGTCGTTGAATTCACGACATCCACCACGCAGTCTCCGTCCGACAAGCCGATCGTGCAGCGCTTCGCGCTGACGATCCGCTACCAGATCGTGCCTCCGACCCAGGAGGACGCCCTCGGCTCCAACCCCTTCGGGATTTACTTCCCGTTCTTCACTCTGCAGAAGACCGCGGCATGATTCGATCACGAACCTTCCATCCTTGGGGCGCGCTCGCACTGGTCGTGCTGGCGACCCATGCGCTCGCCGCAAAGCAACCCCCAGCGTTGCCGCCCGCACCGAATTTCGATGTGGGCAACATCATCGGCGACCCGATGAGCCCGGTGAACCCGTACAACGCAGGTACCGATCCGATCACGATGCCGGGCGATGCACGCATGGCAGTATTCCCGTACAGCCGCGACCAGATCTTCCGGGTCATGACCGCGCCGCTGAAGCTGACGACGATCGAGCTGGGGCGCGGCGAAACGCTGACGGCCGATCCGGCGATGGGCGACTCGATTCAGTGGGTCATCGATACCGATGGCGCTAACCATGTGTTCGTGAAACCGATCAAGCCCGGCCTCGTCAACACGCTGCACCTGACAACGAACCAGCGCGAGTACGACATGACCCTCGTCTCGTCGCCGGTTGGCGGGCTGTTCTATCAGACCGTGCGCTTCAACTACCCGAATTCGCTGATGGCGAAGGTCCGTGCGCGCGCCGACGGCGCGACTGAAACAAGTGACGATCCGGCCGGCCGGCATTCGGGTGACTCCGGCCCCATCGGCGTGTCGCCGGACAAGCTCAATTTCGACTACACGGTGTCCGGGTCCGGTGCGATCAAGCCGGAAACCGTATTCGACGATGGCAAGTTCATCTGGCTGCGCCTGCCGCCGAACGCCCCGTTCGCGGTACCGGTGGTGCGCGATCACGGCGATCTCGTAAGCCCGAATTTCATTCGTCGCGGCCAATACATCGTGATCCAGCAGCTGGCCGACGAGGTCACGCTGCGCGCGGCGTCCGAGGAAGTAACGGTCAAGCGCGGGCGTCGCGGCCTGCTCGGTTTCTGAGGCGCGAGATGGCGAAACCAACCGAGCCGCTGTCGGCGGATCAGGCCGCGATCGTCAAGGGCAAGGTGCCGCGCAACGCGCTGATCGCCGTCGGCGCGGTCGCGTCCGTCGCGATCGGCGCGATCGGCTTCTACTACCAGCTACAGGAAAGCCACAAGGCTGAACAAGAGGCCCACGAACAGAAGAAGGCGAAGGCGGCTGAAGTCGTCGACAAGAGCAACCGAAGCGACGACGTCGACAAAATCATCGCGGATCAGCAGGCCGATGCCCGCCGTGCGGCGGCAGCGGCGCGTGCCGCGTCGGCGCCCGACGCGCCAGCCAGCGCACCGCGCCCGACTCTGTCGGCGGATGGGTTGGTTCCGGTGGCGCCTACTGAGGACATCAAGGCCAAATCCGACGAGGACGCGATCTATGCGTCGCCCGTGTTCCGTCCTGGCGTCAAGGTCAAGGAAGCCGCCCCGCAACAGGGCTCGCCGAGTGGCATCGTCACTCCGCAGCAGATGCTGCTGCAGCAGGCGGCCGCGCAGGCGGCGGCGATGAATGCGGCCAACTCGCAAGCCGCCCTCGCCACGAAAGCCGGTCAAGCGGGCGGTCCGGTCACGACTCAGCAGCGCGACACCGACTTCATGAAGTCGGTCGGCGCGCAGAGCGAGAGCGGCCGCGACTTCGCGCGCGCCGGATTTGTCGGCCAGTCGCACGGCTGTACGCTGTCGCCCCCCGCGCACATTCCCGTGCTGTCCGTTGAGGGCTTCAACTCGGATCGGCCGGGCACGGCGTCGCTGGTCGTCGAGAAAGACGTGTACGACAGCCTGACCGGCACCTGCCTGATGATCCCGTGGGGCACCACGATCACCGCGCCGTACAGCGCGGACGTCCAACCCGGCCAGGAATCGATTCTGGTTGCGGCGACCGAAATGCGCCTGCCCAACGGCAAGCATGTGCCGTTGTACGGCGCGCAAGGCGCAGACGCCGATGGTACGGCGGGCTTCTCCGGGCACGTCAACACCCACTTCTGGAAGATCTACGGCACGTCATTCCTGACGGCGATTCTGCTGAACCATTTCGAGGGCGGCAATTCGAGCACGACCACAGGCCCGCTTGGCGTCACCCAGGTCAGCAGCACGGCGGGGCAAGTCGCGGCGACCACGGCGCAGTCGGTGTTGGGCCGCTACCAGAACATCCCCCCGACGATCACGGGCAAGCCGGGCGAGCGCCACTTCATGATCAAGGTGAATCGCGACATCACGCTGGAGCCCTACCGCAATGACTAAACGGATTTTCGTCATCGCGGCATTGGCTCTTTCGGCGGCCCGGACGGACGCTGCCGTGATTGCGCAGATCATCAGCCCGACGCATGTCGTGATCGCGCAGGGCGACACGCGCAAGGTCGCGCAGCTCGCCGGCACGCCGGTCTTTTATTGCGGCCTCGCCCCGTTCACCGAGTGGGCCGCGCCGCTGGTTGGGCAACCGGTGCGCAGCACGCCTCAGACCGGTATCACGGTTACCGTCGATGGCCGCGACGTGCCGCTCGAGCAACTGCTGGTCGCGCGCGGCTGGTTGCAGCCGCCGGTGCTAGACGACGAGGCCCAAGCGGCGGTGACGGAGCGCCGCGGCGGATGGGCATGCGCGAGCCCGGTCGAGCCGTTCGAGTTGATGCATACGAGCGTCGATCCCAAAGTGCTGACCGGCATTGCGCTGAACGAGTCCGCCTACGGCGGCCGGGCCTGGCCGTGGACGCTCAATGTAGCCGGACAGGGGCTCTTTTTCCGGACGCGCGCCGACGCGTATCGCGTCATCGAGTCGCTCCTCGCGCGCGGGCGCTGCGATTTCGATGTGGGCCTGATGCAGGTGAACTGGTGCTTTCATGCGCAGCGCTTCGCGTCCGCATGGGATGCGCTCGCACCCGCGACCAACATCCGCGTGGCCGAAGCGATCCTCAACGAGAACTATGCCCGCAGCGGCTCTGTCGCGCAGGCAATCGCGTCCTACCACAGCGCCAACCCGTCCCCCGGCCGTGCGTATCTCGCGCGGTTCGTGCGTCATCTCAACCTGATCGAGGCTGCCCGATGAAGCGCGCCATTACCCAACTCGCCTGCGCGTGCGCGGCGCTCGTCTGGAGCGCCGCGCCTTACGCGGCCAACACCGACCCGTTCGACTTCGATTACGAGATCATCGGTGGGATCGCCGAACGGCCCGCGCTGATCTTCAACGACGGCGCGAAGACCTACATCCAGCCGCGCGCCGGTCAGGTCATCACGGCGGACGGCGGCCACAACGAAGGCCCGTATGTGGTGGTCGACGGGACGCCTCAATCGATCGGCTACAAGGTGGACGGACGCGCGGCGACCGCACACTGGCGCAAGGCGAATCCGTTCATCGGCGGTACCGGCGCGCTGGCCGCGCTGCGCGACGATCAGCCGGCCGGATTCGATGGATTCACCAATCGTCTCGTGCTGATCGGCACGCACGGCAGCCTCGAGCCGGTGCGTCCGCTGCACGCGTCGATGGCGGTCGCGAACGTGGTCAAGGCGCTGGTGCCGCAGGGATGGACCGGTACTGCGCAAAAGGACGTCGATCTGACTGGCGCCGCCGCGTTCGATACGCGAGACGGCGAGAACTGGATGCAGGCGCTCGACCGGCTGATGACGCAGACCGGCCTGTATGCCGACGTCGATTTCAATGCGCGCCATGTCCGGCTGCTGCGCGACGCGCCGAAGTCGGCCGCGCTCAACTATGCGGCGGGCGCGCGTACGGCCGACGAGGGCGGCCTGAACGCCGTCGTCGCGCGCGTTTCCGCGCCCGCGCCCGCCGTGTCGCAACTGGCCGAGCAATTCGGTGCGCAGGCGATCCGCGACGGCGATGACACGCACACGCAGATCCGCTTCGCGGCGCGACCGGGTAAGGACGTCACGTTCCTGACGCCGGACGGCAAGTCGCTGCATCCGGGCTGGGACGGCGCGGCCAATGTGATGACGATCGACCGCGCCGAGCGCTTCGTGGTGGCCGACGCCACCCATCGTGTCGAGGTGATGCGCGAGGCAAAGACCGTGTACGAATTCGACGTGCCGAATCGCGCGCATCTGGAAGCCGTGTTCGACCGGGACGGTCAGACGTATTTCAAGTTCGGCGAGTCGGCCGTGATGATCAACGTGACGGACGCGCGCCACCTCGGGTCCGGCGAGCAGAAGGGCCGCTACTACAAGTTCGACGGCACCGCCGACCAGTTCATCGCGAGCGCCGACGGGAACACCGTCACCGTCACGCGGCGACACGACGTCACCTATCGCGAAGAGACATCGGCGGCTGCCGTGACGACGGCGCAATCCAGCGGGGGCGGCGCATCGTGAGATTCCTTCGTCTGTTCGTTGCGCTGGCCGCGGCCGGCGCGGCTCATTCGAGCTACGCCGACTGCCTCGACGACGCGGCGACGTATCAGCACATCAATCCGAAGCTGGTTCATGCGATCGCCCAGTACGAGTCGCAGATGCGCCCCTCGGCGGTCAATCGCAACGCCAATGGCAGCGAAGACATCGGGCTCATGCAGATCAACTCGGCATGGTTGCCGAAGCTCGCGCAGTACGGCATTCGCCGCGAGCATCTGTTCAATGCCTGCGTCAACGCGTATGTCGGCGCGTGGATTCTAGCGGCGAACATCCGCCAATTCGGACCGAACTGGAAAGCGGTGGGCGCCTACAACGCCACGACGCCATCGAAGCAGCTGGTGTACGCCAGCGCGATCTACCGCCGACTCATGCAACAAGGGTACTGACCATGCAGCTCACATCTCGTCTTCGCGCGATCGCGCGCGTTCTCGTTACCGTTGGGCTCGCCGCATCGGCGATTGGTTCACACGCCGCGATCGAGCCGAAAGCGGCGGCGAGCGCCGACGGCTGGCAGCTTCTCTCTGCCGGCCCGAAGCCGGTTGCGGCGGCCGCGGCCCCCACAACGGCGACCGTGCCCGCTGCATCGGCAACGGCGCTGGCAGGATCGAGTGCGGTCGCGCCGGTGGTGCTCGCAGGCGCGGACGATTCGCCTGCCGCATCGGCCGCAGCGACGGCGCTGACCTTCACGGTTATGCCGCAGGACGTCAATTTGCGTGACGCGCTCGAACGCTGGCTGAAAACCCAAGGCTGGCAGCTCGCGTGGAAGATCGACGACGACCTGCCGCTCGAATTCAACGCGACCTTCACCGGCAATTTCAAGTCCGTCCTCGAACAGGTGATGAAGGCGACGAATCATATGCGTACCCCAACGCGGGCCTGCCGCCATACCAACAACGTGATCCGCGTCATCGCGCGCGCGGGCAACTGCCAGGACTGAGAACCATGCGCATGCACCTTTTGAAGTCGACTATCGCGGTCGCGGCGGGTGTGGCGATGGCCGGTTGCGCCGTCTCGCAACACGACGTCGACGAAAGCTATGATGCCGCCCATCGCACCATCTCCGACGCATTCGCCAATGGTCCCACGTCGATGCCGCTCGTCGAGGACGTGCCCAGCGCCTTCCTCGGCGACCGGCTGGTGCCGCTCGCCTATGAAGCGACGCTGCCGGCCGTGTTCCGCGACAAGTCGATCACGCTCCCGGCGAACCTGGGCATCAAGCAGATTGCGACGCTCGTGTCGAACGCGACGGGTTATCCGGTGCATCTGAGCCCGGACGTATTCGTGCCGCGTGACGCACTGATTCCCCGGCCGACGACGGGCGACGGCAAGTCCTCCAACCAGAACACGGTGACCAGCAAGGTCTACGAGGAGCCGGTCTACAACCAAGCTTACTCCGGCAAGGTCGGTCTCTATCTGCGCGGGCTGACGGCCGATCTCGGCCTCGACTGGTCGTTCGACGGCTCGGCCATCAATATCTCGCGCTTCGTCACGCGCATGTACCAGATCGCCGCGATCCCGGGCAAGGTGTCGATCAAGTCGACGATGAGCAAGGGCATGGACACCACAACGGGGACGCAGGGTAACGGCGGCGGCTCCGGTGGCAACACCGGCTCGTTCTCGGCGCAAACCTCGACCGGGCGCGATGGCTCGTTCGATCAGATCCAATCGATTACCGACGAGCTGGAGAAACTGCGCTCCCCGATGGGGCGGATCAACGTGAACCCGCAGAGCCGCCTCGTGATGGTGTACGACACGAAGGAGGCGGCCGACAACATGGGCAAGCTGTTGCAGAGCGAGAATGCGATCTCGACGCGGCAGGTCGCAATCCGCGTCCGGACGATCCAGATCGCGCTCACCAATGGCAGTCAGGCCGGCGCGAGCGCCGACGTCGTGTTCAACGCGATGCATGCCGGTCTCGCGCGCTATGCGATCAGTTTCATGTCGCCGACGTCGCTCGCGTCGGGCGGCGGGGCGATCGGGGTGTCGGTGCTGCGTCCGGACGCGCCGTTCTCGGGCACCAACGCGGCGATCAATGCGCTCAGCCAGTATGGACGCACGGTGCAGGACAACACGCTGACCAAGATGACCCTCAATGGCCTGCCGGTGTCGGTCGCGTCGTTCCAGAGCGATGATTACCTGCGCTCGACCTCACCCTCGGCCGGCAGTCTCACCGCGACGTCGGGCGGGGTGCCGGGCCTGACGCCGGGCACCGTCACCACCGGCGACTTCGTCAACGTGTTGCCGGCCGTCAACGATCACAACCAGATCGTGCTCGCGTACTGGTCGGATAGCTCGAAGCTCAATGGTCCTTTCACCGAGAAATCGGTCGGTTCGGGCCAGACGTTGCAGACCATCCAGCTCTCGCACACCACGGGGAGCAAGGACGATCAGACGGTGGCGCTCGCCGACGGTCAGACCGTGGTGCTGTACGGCGCGATGACCGATCACGCCGACGGTGCGTCCAACGTGGGCATTGGCGGGCTGAGCGGAAACTGGAACAAGGCGAAGACATTCCAGATCATCATGCTGACCGCTACGGTCGTCCCGTCGATGTAACGCCATGATGCACATCACGGAACCCCTGCCGACCGACAAGCGCGCGCGCCTCGTGTTCGGCCTCGATTGGCGGGCCTACCCGGTCAAGGGCGGCCGCGCCGAACGGCGCCGCTATGCGGACGCCTTCGGCGCGACGCATTACGTCGAATACAAGGTCGGCGACGAGCTGATTGGCGGCTTCGCGATGCCGGAATCGGGCGACGTGAAGGGCGCCCGCCTGTATTCGGGCGCGGCCCGCGTGGCGCAACATGAACGAATCAAGTCGCGTGTGGCCGCATTGATGCTGCTGCAGGACGGCCTGCGCGTGCATGCGGTGTTCGTGGTGCGCGGCGCGGTGCGCGGCGACGAGGTGCTGTCGCTCGAAGAAGCGGCGACCCGACGGCTCGCGATTGAACAGGAGTGCCTGAAGGCCAACCTGGACTTGACCACCTTCGGTTCGGGCGCGCGCATCGGCGACATCGATGAGGTGTTTCAGGCGAGCGAGCTGCTCGCGAACCGCAAGGTCGGCCGAATCGCAAAACTGCCGGTCCGCATCCCGACCGCGATTCCGTTGCTGGTTTGCGCGGTGGGGGCGATCTACGGCTGCATCCAGCTGATGGACGTGCTGTCGCCCCCCCCACCGCCGCCGCGCGTCCGGACGTTTCAGGAGCAGTATGCGGCCGCCGTGCGTTCGACCTTCGCGCGCGCGATGCCGCGCGCGTCGGCGCTCGCACCGGCGCTGCTCGAGGCGGTCGGCCGGAGCCAGGCGGTTGTGGCCGGTTGGGTCTTCGACAGCGTCGACTGCCCGACGTCCGGATTCTGCACGGTGCGCTATCGGCGTCAGGGCGGCAGTTTTGCGGACTTCGAGCGGGAGGCGTCGCCGTCGATGTGGCCGGTTTCGTTTGCGCGGGACGGGCTGACGCTTGCGGCGCGCGGCGCGGCGGTTCCGCACGTTGCCGCGGTCTCCCTGAAAGATGCGGCGCAGTGGCCGTCGGAACAAGCGCTGATCGACCTGCTGCAATCGCCGCCGCAGCGCATGTCGACTCGTCCGTTCGAAATTCGGGCGTACGGCTACTCCGTGAAGCTCGACGAAGCCAAGCCGCTGTTGCCGCTGCCGGTCGCCGGCGAGGTGCGCGGGCGTCCCGCGCACCTGATCCGTCAGGGCGACTGGACGATCGAGGGTTTTCGCTGGCAGGCGCCGCTGCTCGCGAAGCTGCCGCCCAACCTGACACTGGATTCGCTCAAGGTCGAACTGCGCCTGAATGACGGCACGGGGGCATCGAAGAGCAATGAACAGGGCGACACGCCGAACGGCGTTCATTTCACCGCTAAGGGCAAATACTATGTGCTGGATTAAGCGAACCCTCGTCGTCGCATGTGCCGGCGTGGCCGTGGTCGCGCAGGCCGAGCCGGCGAAGCCGCAGCTGTCGATCGACGATATTTCGGACATGGCGCGGGCCAACATCGCCCGACAGTTGTCCGGCAATGCGCCGGCGCCCGGCGCCATGACACTGCCGCAGCCGGCGCTGGTTGCAAGCGCGCCGGTTGCGGCTAAACCCGCGCCGGTGGCCGCCGATAAGCCTGCGCGTCACGCGCGTTCCGAACCCGTGACCTTCGTGGGCGCTTATCGCGACGACTCGGGCGTGAGCCCCGGCAACTACGTGCTGTACACGTATCACGACGCGATCTATCCAGGCCGCGTCGGCACGACCTTGCTGAACGGCTGGCACGTCAAGGGAGTCGAGGGCTACGTCGTCACGGTGTCGGACGGCAGGCGCACTTGGACTGAGCCGATCCAAGCCGACGTGCCGGCCCCGTCGCCGTCCGCGAGTGCGGTCGGGTCGCTGGTCAACCTCGGGTCGCCGCTGCCGTTCGGCGGGCCGTTGCCGGCCTCGCCCGTGGCGCTGCCGCAGGGAGGTGCGCGATGAGCATGTTTGCGGAGGTGGAGTCGCGCGAACCGGCCAAGCGCGGTTTCCTGCACCGTCTCAAGTCCCTGCGGGCGAATTTCGCCGACACGTCGTCGGCCGCCATGCCCATCGTCGGCACGGCGCCGGACGACGGCGACGCACCGGTGCGCGCACGCGAGCCGCGCTTCCAGAGCGCGAGCCAGCCGATTCATCCGCGGCAGGCGGCGAAGGGCCAGCCGATGACGATGGGGATGCGGCTGCGCATGGCGGACGTCGAGGATGTCGAACTGGTCGGCGAGACAGGCGCGGCGCTGGACACGCCGCCGATCGCCGACGAACGTGCGGAGCCGACCCTCGGCGACCGCCAAGCGGCGGCGGAGGCGTCCGCGGCGAGGGCGGCCGAGCATTGCCCGCCCGATACGCGCACCAACGAGGCGTCCGGGCCGATCCTGGAACCGATCGTTGAGTCAGTCGTTGAGCCCGTTGCCGAGCCTGTCGTTGAACCGGTTGTTCAGCCCGTTGTGAATGCAACCGCCACCTCGCGGGACGATGAGCCCGTGGTGCACCGCCTTGGCACCGATCTGATCGAACCGGCGTTCGACAGCTTGAAAAGCGGCTTGCCGGAACTCGTGTCGGCCGACGCGCTGACGTTCAAGCGCGTGTTGTGTCGGCGCGGGCCGGACGCCGCGCTGCGGATCACCGATGCGGCGCGCCGCGAGTTCATCGCAGTCGAATTGCAGGCTGGGATTGCGATCGCCGTGACGACGAAGCGCTTTCACGAAAGCCAGCTGTACGCGACGTACCTGAAGGATCTCGCGCGGGCCGATATTGCCGTGCACGAGGAGATGCTGGCCAGTGAGGAGGTGATCGCGGCGCTGTACGGCAAGGAAAAGCAACGCGCGTCCGCGGCCGTGCCGGAATCGTCGCGCGCAATCGGCACCTTCCGCGACGTGATCGAAGCGGCGCACGCCTTCACGGCTAGCGATGTCCACTGGGAGTACCGCGACTTTGCCGACGAGGTCGAGGTGCGCTTCCGGGTGGACGGCGATCTGTATTCGTACCGGACGATGCCGAAGGCGCTCGTGCGTCGCGCGCTGTCGGCTGCGTATCAGGATCTAGTCCAGCGTAACACCAACTCCGGCGAGACCTTCCAGCCGTCGGCGCCGCAGTCGGCGATGATCCCGCTCGTCGCGCATACGGACATCGTCAACATCCGCTGGCAAAGCTCGCCGCTCGTCGGCGGGTTCGACGTCGGCTTGCGTCTGCTCGACGGCAATTTCAAGCACATCAAGGTGCTGATGCCGCAGGACATGGGGCTGGAGCGCAGCCAACTCGACATCATCGACGCACTCGGCAAGGTCAGCGGGGGCGCGACGTTCCTGTCGGGCGAAACCGGCTCGGGCAAGACCACGCTGCTGCGCGCGTTGTCGTACCTGCTGCCGGATCGCGACCTGCGCAAGCAGTTCGCGGTCAACGAGCCGTCGGAAGTGCCGGCGCCGTGGCTGTCCGATATTTCGATTCAGCGGCGGCCCGGCGAGACCGACGAGGAGGCGAGCCGCAAGGTGGCGGAGGTGATCCGCACGCTGATGCGCATGGACCCCGACGACCTGACGATCGGCGAGGTGCGTGACTCGGTGATGGCCGGGCTCGTCGCGGAACTGGCGCTGACCGGCCACCCGGTGCGGGGCACGATTCACGCGGACAACATCATCGGCGCGGTGATGCGTCTGGTCGGCGGACGGCTGCGCCTGCCGATGGATGAGGTCGCGTCCGAAAAATTCCTGAATGCGGTCGGCAACCAGAAGCTGCTGCCGCTGTTGTGCCCGCACTGCAAGCGCTCGGCACGCGACGTGATGCCGCCGGACCAGTTGTCGCTGCTCGAGACCAAGTTCGGCCTCGATACGTCGAAGATGGCGTGCCGCGACGAGAACGGCTGCGAGCGCTGCCGCCGTCCGGGCCTGTTCACGCGCGCGGGCAAGGTCGCGGCCGGCATCAGGGGCCAGACGCTCGCGATGGAGCTGTATCGGCCGACGCCCGAGTTTCTCGATCGCGTCGTGGAGCGGGACTGGCGCGGCGCCGAGCGTGTGTGGCGCTCCTCGCGCACGGCCGGATTTGGCGAGGCGGACATGACGGGCAAGACGGTCTATGAGCACGCGCTGTACAAGGCATCGTGCGGGATCGTCGATCCGCGCTTCCTCAACGACGCGATGCGCCCCTTCGACGCCTACCGGGTATTTCCGGATCGCGACGGGAGGACGCCGTCGTGATCAAGTCGCTTGCTTATTCGATCGTGATGGCGCTGCCGGCTCACGAGCGGCTGCGCATCGCGACCTGGCGCTTCAGGAAGCTACGCGAGATGTTCTATCGCGAGACGCGCCTCGACGTGGCGAAGAAAGGGCTGCGCAACAGCGAGACGCTGCTGGAGCGGCTCACGACGCTCGAAAAGCGTCATCGGGGCCGGAAGAATCTGGTGTGGCTGGTGTTCCAGCAAATCGCGCAGCGGATGCAGGCGGGCGACGATTTTGCGACTGCGATCAAGCCGTTCATCCCGAACGACGAATTCGTGCTGCTGGAGCTGGCCGGTCAGTCGCCGAAGGACGACGCTGCAGTGCGGGGCCTGGAACTGGCGGAGATGGCCGCGCACGCGAAGGGCGTGCTGTCGGCGACCACCGCGATGCAAATGGCCTATCCCGCCTTTCTGCTGGTGTACCTGTACGGCTTCTGCGTGATGTTCGGCTCGGAGATCCTTCCGGCCACGCTCGACGTCAAGCCGCTCGATCAGTGGTCGACCTCCGGCAAGGTCATCTATGCGATCGACACGTTCTGCGCGAATTACTGGTGGCTCACGAGCGCGGTCGTCGCGTGCATCGTGATCGGTTACTTCCATACGCTCAAGCGCTGGACCGGCGAGCTGCGCAACCGAATCGACGCGATGCCGCTGATGTGGCGCAATCGGCGCGACCTGCGGGCCGCGTTGCTGATTGTGTCGCTCGCGGGCCTGTTCGATTCGAACCTGACCTTGCGCGCGGCGCTGGACAAGCTGATTACCTCCGCCGATCCATGGCTGCGATGGCATCTGAAGCGCATGAGCGTGCGTTTGACCATCGATCCCGATCAACCGATGCGCGCGCTCGACACCGGCATCTTTTCCGAGGCGACGATAGACATCATGACCGACGCGGCCAGCCGTGACCAGTTCGTTGAGTCGATCAAGGATCTCGGCCAGAACTCGCTCGATCGCGTCGTCGAGACGGTGCGACGCAACGCGAAGATCACCCACTACGTGCTGCTCGGGTTTGCGGCGCTCGCCTTTCTCACGCTCGGCGTGGGCTCGTATGTGCTCACCGGCGCCGTCAGTTTTGATAGCTCCCCCTCCATCGCTAAACCCTTTTAAGGACCGACATGTACAAGATTCATTCCTTCGACGACAAGGCTTACTGGCGACGGATCGCGCGTCGCCGCAAGCAATCCGGCGAACTGTCGATCATTGAGGCCGCCGCCGTTATGGGTGGCGCTGCGCTGTTGGCCCTCGCGGTATTGGTGGGGCGCGGATACGTGATGGATCGCATTCACGCGCACCAATTCAAGAGCGAGGCGCAGCTGTTCCGCAGCGGCATTCAGGACGCGACCGCGACCGATATCGACTACTCGAGCGAGTCGCTGCAGACGCTCGCGCAGAACCACGCATTCGATTCGGCCGGTTCGCGCCTGAACGTCTCGTCCGGCACGCTGATGGGCATCTTTGGTGGCGCCGTGACGGCCGCACCGGGCACGGTGATTTCGGGCACGGATGCGATCGTGTTGTCGTACCCGGTGCCGGCAACCGTTTGTTCACTGGCGGCGGGTGCCGTCGCCGGGGTGTATTCGATGGTCAGGATCAACAGCACGACGGTATCCGGTCCGTCCACGACGTTCGACGCGACGCAGGCCGGGAAGGCGTGTAGTTCGGCCGGTCCGACGGCGACCATTGAAATGTACGCGACGCACGACAACTAAGGCTCGTCATGTTCAGCATCTTGGAGATGGCGGTCGTCCTAGTGGCGATGGCGTTGCTCACGATTCAGGGAATTAAGGACGATGTCGCCAAGCGCCGGACGATGGTGCTGACGACGGAAGGCCAGAACGAGGCGCTGATCAATGCGGCATTGTCGAACTGGGTGACCGATCATTACGGCACCCTGGTGGCGGGCGGTCCCGCCACGATCACCCCGCCGACGCTGGCCGATTTGCAGTCGCTGGGCTACTTGAAGGCGAGCTACGCACCGGGGCCGTTTTGGGGCGGGACGTACCAGATCGCGATGAGCGTCGGGCCGGCCGGGTGCCTCACCGCGCCGACCGGCTGCCATGTGGGCTATGCGCTGTATCCGTCCAAGCCAGTGATGAAGAACGGCAAACCGGACGTGCGGAGCGCTGGCATTGTGGCGCAGGCGGCGGGCAACGCGTTCGGGTTCTCGAAGGCGCAGAACCCGGCGACCGTGACGGGCTTGAACGGCGCATGGACGGCGAATAACCCAGTGGTGGGCACGCCGGCCGCCGTGGTGATGGCGACCAACGGCCCGACGACGGACGGCAATTCGGTGTACATCCGCCGCGACGGCGCGCTGACGTGGACCGGCGATCAGAACGTCAACGGTGTCAGCCTCCACAACGTCAACAGCATCGACGCGACGGGAACCATCGCCGCGCCGACGCTTGCCGCATCGAACGCCGCCGTCAGCAATGCGATTCGCACGCCGGGCACGCTCTACGTGCAAAACGCGGCTGGGACGGCCCCCGCGCCGATCAACACAGGGACGGCGACCGTCAACGGCGACGCGACGATCACCGGCACGGCGACTTTGGGGAGTGTGGCGTGGCCGCGTAACGCGTGTTCCGGAACGTCGATCGCTTCGGCGGCTGACGGCTCGGGGATGGTCTTGTCCTGTCAGCGAGACCCGATTAGCGGGCTGCGCGTTTGGCTGCCGATTGGCGGGTCGTGGCAGCAGTACGGACGATATATCGTCGCGCACGGAACTGTTGTGCCTGCACCGATGTGCAATGCGGGCGGGACGCCTGAAGTGTTGCTGGCATCCCAGCAGATCTATATCGATCCGACTGCGGTCCTGAACTTAAACGCGTTCGGAGCGGGGCCATGGACAATTTCCATTACCGACGGAAGCGGAAGCCCAGTCTGGAGTGCCGCTGTCGCTACGACATACTGCGCCTACTAGGAGTGAAAATTGAACAGAATACTGGCGGTGGCGCGTGTAGCGCTGTTATTTGCGATGACAGGATGGGCCAGTGCAGCCCTAGCCGGGCCTGCGCGTTGCTCCTACGGGAACCAGGACTCGACGTGCACGACGCCGATTTCGCGCGCGCCGATTCCGCAGCCGCAGTGTCCGACTGGACTAGGATGGACCACGGTTTCGGCATCGGCTTGGCAGGGGTCGCAGTGGTCGGCACCGCAGTGCAATTATCAGGCGCCGCCGACTTGTCCTGCCGGCTACGATCAGACGTCGCCACCGGTTTGGAATGGGGCGAGTTGGGTTGGACTCGGGTGTTCCCCGGACGCTCCTCAACCGCCTAGCAACACGCCCGCGTTGTTCGTCGGTTACTGTGGAACCGTCTGGTATCTCCGGCCTGGGCCTACAGATTGGAGTTGCACCTATTCGTTAGCGGGGGGGAAGTATATTGAGAGTAGTACTGGATCTGACAACCATGGCGTTGGTGCGCAGACCTATTACTGGTCTACACCTCAGTCATTCATTGTCGGCTATGACGGCGGTTCCAATGACATGAATGCAACTGCTCCAGCCGGCATGGTCTTGTATTGGGTAAACGATCAGTGGACTTATGGAGCTGCGATTGTCAGGCCACGCGACAGTGATGTTGCGGCGACTCACGGCAATGGAGGAGAGGTGTTTTGGTACGCATGCCCGGCGTCGGCTCCGCACTTGGTCGCTTCGACGCTTAACCAGTTGCATAGTAATCCGCTTCAAGTGACCTGCGGGCCGTAACCGATTGTGTGCGACAAGGGGCTTGCGGCAGCAGCCCCTTGTATCATCGGCACAGTCAACCCGCCGATGACGGCGGGAGGCCCGATATCGACTTAACCGATGACATTCCCGGTGGTGAAAGTGAAGTTACGCGAAAAAGGCGTTCCATTTACCGTGCCACTGATCGACACTGAGTAAGCAGTATTCGGCGACAACGGAGTGGTGGGATAGGCCACCGCCTGATATGCAGGCAGGAGCTTATTCGGGTCATTGGCTGAGTCCAGCAATTGCAGATTCAGGGGGCTGCCTCCCGATACTGGAGTCAGTGTTGCAGACAACAACACGATGGTATCAGTCAGGTTGCCTGCAATCGCGATGGGCGTTCCCCAGTTGCCAGACGTATTCGGCGGAAGGGGAGTCTCTCCACCGGCCGAGTAGGCAACCCCTGCCGTGCCCTGACACGGAAACGTTATCGGCCCGTTCGACGTAATCGTCTTTGCCTCATTGGCGAAGCTGAGCGTCGCTTGAATCTCTGGATAACCGTTATACGCCGTCTGGTTGAACCCAATACCGACCTCGGTGACGGGCCATGCCGCGACGCCGATGTGGTAAACGCCAGACATCCAATCGTAGGCCAACTGCTCGCCGTATTGGGTCTGGCTAAGCGTCGCATTCGTGTAATACCCGCCGCTCACCCCACCGACCGAAGCGCCCGATACGAACCCAGCTTTCACGGCCCGATCAGTGTAGGTTACGCCGGTAAAGCCTGCATTTGTCGACGACTCGGTGTCGGTAATTGCGCCGCCATTGAGTCCCAGATACTGCGCGTGATTCTGAGCTGCTTGGTCGAGAAAGGTGTTTTCGGTCAGCGCCGGGAAGCCACACTGTTGGCGATATTGGTTTAGCAGATTGAATGCCGCCAGTTGCATACTGTTAGCGGCATATTGTGGCGTTGAGACATTACCGCTCGTCACAGTCTGTTGTGGGGGCGTCGGGCCCGAGCCATTGGAGGGCGTGGATGCACTGCCGCTGTCACCACCGCCGCCGCCGCAAGCGGCGAGCGCCATTGCTGCCGCGAGCGACAGTGCCGTGAGGCTGGTGCTTGCGATTTTCTTCATTTTTTTGTTCCTCGTTTTGTAGTGGCCGCACCCTCTGTGCCGCCTTGATTTCATCTTATCGAGCGCCGCGCGAAGTCAAGTTGTCGCGCGGCGCGTGAACGTCATCCCGTCGTGGTTCTTTGAACCGCCACCGAAGCGCGCGATTATATTTAACGGACGAATTTCGCGTCGTCTTAAGCGATCGCGCCGAGGGATGCCAATTTCGCGACCTGATGCGTTACGTGGCTTTGCGCCGCCGGTGGAAGATCCGCATCCCGATGAATGCGGCGGCGAGCATGATGCTGGTTGCTTGCGGCGCGCGTGCGCTGATCACGGGGACGATGTGGCTACCGAGATAGGCGCAGCAGCCCGCGACCGCCACCTTGCCGACCCACGGGGCATTGAATGCGGCGAGCGCGACGGATGACCGTCGACCGGCCCATTCCCCGTACTGCTCGTTGATCTGCTCCAGATCGAAACCATCGGCATGAGTCGCACGCTGCGCGTGATAGAAGCGCTCATACCGCTCATAGCGACCATCGCCACGGCCCGCGAGCCACGCGGCGTTGCTGTCGGCGCACAGGTAGGCAAAGTCTTCCATCACGCGCCCTCAGTGCATATGGTCGGCGACCCATGGGATGGCGCCAACCGCGTTCGGAATGTGTCGGCCGTCGGCCTCTGCACAAAACTCGTTCGTTTCCGGGTTGAGCCAGCCGAATTGCACCCTGCCATCTGAGCTAAAGACGACGAACCCGGCCGGTATGAGGTCGGCGCGATCAGGATTGGGCATTTTCGCTCCGTGGGCGGCTCACGCGACGCTTCGGCCCGAGCTGGTTGTTGCACGCCGGGCAATCGAAGCTATGCTGCATTTCGATTTTCGAGTCGTTGTTACTGACGACATAGTGGGTACGGCAGATGCGGCAGGGCGCGATCGCGAGCCGGGTATCGGCCGCCATCGCGCGCGTCAGGTTGCAGCCTCGGTCGGCCGAGATGACAGCGCCGCCATCGAACAGCAGTTCATACAGGTCGTTGGTCGCAATCAGTGCTTCGGGCCCGTTCGCGCCCGCATCGAGAGCGGCCCGGTACAGCCAGGTGTAGATCGTCGCGTGGAGCCGGTTATGCGGCGTTTCCACGAACCAGGTGAGCGACGTCGGGATATTGCCGCATGGCGAGCTGACGCCGTGCATTTCGAAGTAGCGTTGGCGCATCGCATTCTGATTCAGCCTGAACAACGATGCCACGGTCGACGCACGGCATTTGTACGCCATCATCGCGTACGCGTACATCTCGTTCTTCTCCCTTGGCTGTCGCAGATCGACCCAGCCGGAAGCGCGCGGCAGATCACCGATGCGGATCGGCGACGTTTGCATCAGGTGATGCGCGACCATCTCGTCGGTCAAGGTCTTGGCCGTGAACTGATACCAGAAGGCCGGCGTGTTGAAGCGCCAGCGGAACAAGGGCAGCCCTTGCATGCGCCGCAGCGCCAGACGCAGCTTGTACGGCGGCACCGATACCAGATAGTTCGCGAGTTCGGTCGTAATGCCCAGAAGCGGCGCGGCGAGCACGTTCATGTGGATGACGCTCGTAATGAGGTCCACAAAGATCCGGTTGTGCTGCTCGACCATATGGCGGGTCATCGCTCGCATCGGCGGGAGCTTGCGGCGCAGCTCGTCGACGGCGAGCGTGGTGGGCGTCTCATCGATGAAGCCACGCCAGTCCTCGACCGTTTCCAGCGTGGGCGCGATCATCAAGAACGGCGTACGCAGCAGGTTGCGCAACGACTGCGCGTTGTGGGTGAAGTGCTCGATTTCCTTGCGCTCGACCCGGAGGATCTCGTTGAAGCCGCCCGCTTCCTGCAGCAGCCAGATCATATGATCGACCAGATCGAAGTTCGCGACCTGGATGCGATGGGTGAGCCACTCAGGCACGTAGTGCCGTTCGACGGATCGGTAAGCGTCCCGTGGGGTCTTTTGATGCATTCTTTTTTTTCTCTCGTGGTTCGGTATTCGCGGGCGCATGCGCGCCCGTCCCCTCAAACTGCCTGAGCGGCGGCATCCACCTCGTCGTGGAACTTGCCGATCAGATCGGCCAGCGCCTGAAACAGGTTGCGGAATCGCGCCGGGTTCCCGTCGGCGGTCACCAGCAACTGCGCGCTGTGATAGTCCTGCACGAATACCCCGAATTTCTCGATCAAGCTGCGCACCCTCGCTTCCAGCGCCGCGCTGGCCTCGATCGCGGACTGCTGCGCCTTGGCCTTTTCCTCGAGTTCGCTCAACTCGGCCGTCTTTTCATCCAGCCGCACCGTCACGTCCTTCAGCTCGGCCATCTTCGCTTCGAGCGCATCCGACAGATTCTGGTACGCGTCCGGCAGCGTCGGAACAGGTATCTTTTCTTTCAGCGGATTCGCGCGAAGCTGCGCCAGCTCCCGGGTGATCTGCTCGACTTCGCGTTCCCGATTGGCGAGTTCGTGCTGCAAGGTGCTGACCTGCTTGCTCACCGATGCGAATTCGACCGAGGTGGCGTCAGCATTTTCGCGTTCCTGTGCCTGTTCCAGTCGGACCGCTTCGAGAGATTTCGTCAGGCGCTTGATTTCATGCTGTGCGACATCCAGCTGGCCGACCGCGGTCATCAGTTCATCGGTGATGGCGCCGATGCGGCTGTCCTTCTCATCGAGCCTGTCCCGGTAGTCGGCGATCAGCTTCTCGACTTCCCGCTTGGACAGATCCGGGTTGTCGCGCCGTGCGTCCATCACCATTTCAACGACGTCGTTGCCAATGTCGTTGCCGACGAGGAGTGCCAGATCGCTGAACGTGAGGATCTGTACCGCGCCGATGTTCGTGGAGAACTTCTCGTAACAGCGGATATACAGGCGAACGGACTCTTTCGATTTGCGGAAGGTCTTGGTCAAATAGCCGTACACCAGCGATTTTGCACGGTCACGCACCGCGCGCGTGTCGCCCAGCGTGGTGACGTAGTGCCCCACGACGCTCGTCAGGATGTGGACGAAGTTCCCGCCGATCCGCATGTGCTCTTGCAGAATCTTGCGTGTCGAGTGCGCGACTTCCTCGCTCTCCTGGACGACCGTCCGGATCAGGGCCTCGGGCAGATCGCCAAACGTCGAGCGCGCGACCTTGCTCAGCTCACGCTGGCTCGGAATATGGGCGAAGGTGGTGGACAGGTCGAACGGCTCGTCCGCCTCGTCGCCGAGAATAGACGGATCGTCGGGAATGGTCGGGTTGAATTCGGCGTCGGGCAGGGGCTTCGCGGGAAGATTTCTTGCGTTCATAGGTCGCTTGGCTCAGGTTCGAATGGTGTTCGGCGTGTTCGACTGTTTTCGGTCGTTCGCGAGCAGAGCTGCGATGTCGGCCGTGCCCAGCTCGGGATGCTCACGCCGCGCGGCGACGACCTTGTCGATAAACTCTCCGCCGAGCAGCAACGCGATGTCGCGAAAGGTCAACATGTTTACCGCATCGAGGTTGGTCGAAAATTTCTCGTAGACCCGGATGTACAGGCGGATGACGGATTTCGATCGTTGGAATGTGCGGGCGAGATACTCGTACGCGGTTTCACGCGCCCAATCGCGGTTGGCGGGCGTGTCGCCGTGGCGTTCGATATGGCTGACGACGGCAGTGCGCATGACTTCAGCGAAGCGTCCGGCGAGCTCCATGTGTCCGAGTGCGGGCGGGCTCGCAGGCGCGCCGGATACTGAACCGCTGTTTGGCGGGGGAAGATGGCTTGGGTTCAATTTCTCTCTCCAGAAAAAATAGTCGGGCGCGCCGACCCGATCGTCGGTCGCTCAGGGATGTATGCAAAGCGAATGGCGGGCGGGCTATGACCCCGAGAATACGCCGCGATTTCTCGGCGAGCGGGTGAAAAGCGGGATGAATTCACCCTGCTTTTTCATGAATGGCAATCCAGTGACAAACACATCTTTTCGGCAACCGGGCCGAAATACTCAACCCCTCGATTGTTGCGAAACGCGCAATTGATGCTTACGCAACTCGATGCCATTTGGATCGTCGATCGAGAGTTTCCGAATGGCGGCTCGTGCTTGCTGCACGGAGATCGCGGGCTTGTGGGCGCGTTCGTGCTCCTCCTTCTTCGTCCGAAGCCAGTGCGCTAGATCGTTCACGCGGATCAGGCTCAACGGCAGCGACGGGGCGACGGTGCAGGCGCCGTTGGCGAATACGCCGACGCCGTGAACGTCCCAGACCGCGGGGAGCATCGCGCGAAGGAACGCGACTTTCGCGCGGTTTTGTGCCAGCGGCGAACGGCGCTCGTCGACCTTGCCATCGGGCAGATGACAGCGAACCGTGTTCGCATCCGCGCCCCGTTCGATGCGGCCGGACCAGTGCTTCGTTTCGATCACGAAGATGCCGAACGGTGTGATTGCCAGGTGATCGACCTCGGCCGTAGGGAATGCCGTACCGGGTGCGTGGTGCAGCAGCACCGGCGACGGGTGGACGTAGTAGTCGTCGCCGCAGAGCCACGGCAGGACCGATTGCAGTTCGGTGAGCACTCGCGCTTCGCCGGCGTCGCCCGATGCGCGGGCGTAGGTTTTCCGCGGTGGCGGCGATTTCGCCATGGTGCGGTCGCGCAGGCGGCGATAACCCTGCCAAAACACAAAAATGATAATGAGGTACTCGAGGATATACATGAGCGGTTTCCCTGGCGATGAATGACGATTTCATTTTGCTGCGGCATTTTCGAAGTCAAGTCGGCGTGGCTTCGGCCGAAAAGCGATAGGTTTTTAGGTAGCTTTTCGCCTGAAGGGGCTTAACCGGTTAAGGTGCGGCGCGCGTGGAGGCAGCGAATCGCCATCGTCTCGAAAGCCGCATCGGATTCGCGAGCATTCGAGCGGACCGACGGCCGGACGTGTATTACGCTGGGGTTATCTCGCGTTGTTTCGACGCATCGACCTTCGTAGCCGACGGGCTACGTCCATCCGCCGCCGGTTCAGTCCGGTGTCGCGCCTGCCCTGTTCCATCGACGTAAAGCCTTGCCGTACCGGTCCGATCCGCTCGGGTCGGTACGACAGCGCTTCGCGCCGATTTCCTTGCTCGATCGAGCATCGAAACCGCCGGACGTGAGTCCGGACATTCCCTTGTGCGTCATTTTTTCTGGAGAGAAAAATGCTGAAGCTCCTGTGCAAGAACGCCATCCGGTCGCCGTTCAAGGTGTTGGCACTGTGTATGGTGGTCTACATCGCCTCGATGTCGCTGTTCGTCGTCGGGCTGCTCGTGTTGATTGCGGGCAACTGGCTTCGTGGCGAAATCGCCAAGCAACGCACGGCGATGCAAGAGGCGGAAGCCGCGGAGCGTGCTGAAGCAGCGGACGCTGCCCGGCTCGTGAAGCAACGCGCCGCTGCGAACGACGATGTCGCTGAACCCACGACGCCGAGCCGGCAATACGCCAAATCGGCCGTCGTACGTCCGCTGGAAACGGGTTCCCGATAGGGCACCCCATCCCCCCCGCAGGCCGAACGGATCACATCGTTCGGCCTGCGTCCTCTACCCGCGCCGGGAACCCATTCCCGGCTGCCGGTAATGAGGTTGCCCGGCTATACCGGAGCCATCTCATGGAAACGCATGTGGCTGCCTGGCAGCTCGATATCTTCGGCGGGGAGAACCCCGTCGTCCTCTTACCCCCCAAGCCTGATCCGCTTCCCGATCCGCAGCACTGGAGTGCAAGCGCGCGCGAGCAGATGATCGACGCGCTGATCTCGCTCGCGTGCGATAGCCGGCGTGGCGATCGGATGCCCGAATCGCTGATGGATTGCGCCAATCTGTTGTCGGAGCGGCTGCGCAATCGCAAGATCGACATCGACGACTACTTCGCGACCCTCGGCTGGATCATGGGTTACTGGCACGGCGCGTTGCCGTACGCGTATGTCTGCGGAGTCAACGGCATCGATCCGGAGACCATGCAGGACGTGATCCTGAACACGCCGCTGTTGGCGCGCGACCTCGGCGAACTGAAGCGCATCTGCTTCGGTTCGTTGTTGTAGGAGGGCGCATGGCACATCCAGCAGGTCTTTTGGCCCGTGTGCTGGGCGACCTCTTCCCGGGAAAGCCGAATGACCGCCGGCCCGAATCGCCCGTCACGCACGCGCATCCGAAGACGCCGCGAGTGGTCGGACAGGGCGCGGCGAACGAAACGCGGATCACGATCGACGGCGTGCCGCATTTGTTTGTCGACGAAGGCGATTGCGTGGTCGAGTTTGAACCGGCGTTCGACGAACACACCGGCGACACGGCGTTCGGTCTCAAGATCCTGCCCGAGCTGACACCGCACTGGTCGATGCGCGCCGAGCATCGGTGCGCGCTGAAAGAGGCGATCGCGACCGCGATCCGTCGTGTCGGCCAGCCGGCTTCTGAGAACGTTCCTCAGGCCGGCCCGTCCACTGTCAACGATGCGCCCCGTGACGATCCGATGCCGCCCGCGCGGCACGCATCTCGCGGTGGCCGCGACGACACGCAGAGTTCCGCGCCCGTCGTTGGCCGCATCGCCTGGTGGGGCGAGGATCGCTTTTCCGATCGCAATTCGAATGGCGCGCGTTCCTACACCTCCTTTGCGTTACGACTCGATACCGCGCACGGCGAACGCACGTTGCAGGGCGAGGGGTTGAAAGACGCGATTGCCGAGTGTCGGTGTCAGGTGGGCGATCGCGTGACGGTCCGTCGTCTGCGCAAGATCAAGGTGCCGGCTTTCCGTCAGGACGGCACACCGAAGATCGTGAACGGACGACAGGCCATGTGGGACAAGTGGATATGGTCAATTTCTAAGTAATGGAGGCCCTCGTGGCATCAGTGAACAAAGTGATTCTCGTCGGCAATCTCGGAGCCGATCCTGAGGTGCGGTATCTGCCGAGCGGCGATGCGGTTGCGAATGTGCGGCTCGCGACGACCGATCGCTACAAGGACAAAGCGTCCGGCGACTACAAGGAAGCGACCGAATGGCATCGCATTTCCTTTTTCGGTCGGCTGGCCGAGATCGTCAGCGAACACCTGAAGAAAGGCTCGTCGATCTATGTCGAAGGGCGTATCCGCACCCGCAAATGGCAAGGCCAGGACGGGCAGGATCGCTACTCGACCGAGATCGTGGCCGACCAGATGCAGATGCTCGGCGGGCGCGGCGGTCAGACGCAACGGGATGGCTATGGCGCGGATGGCGCCGAGGGCGGTTCTCGTCGCACGGCGCCAGTGAATGGCGAGCGTACGGCGGCACCGCGAACGGCGGCGCAGCCGCAACCGTCGTCGCGAGCCGGATTGCAACCGTCGGCCTCGCGAACCACGGCGTCGTATGGCGGTGGTGGCGGGTTCGATTCCATGGACGACGACATCCCGTTCGCGCCCCATTTGCCACGCGCGGCGTGGGCGGCAATCTGATCCCGAACATTCTCACCTGTCTTTCTGTATTTCCTCACCGTTGATGTGTGGCGCGCCCGTCGGGCGTGTCACACACGACGCTTCCCGCTTCCTTCCGTGCCGATCACGTTGCTGAACCAAGCCCGCGCGCGCCTGCGCCTGGCTTCGTTGAGCAAGCGTTTCCCCGCCTGTCTCAGGCACCGACCCACCTCACTACTTCCCAAGGAGAGTGACCCATGAATGCAAAGGACATCAAGCTCACGCCCGAGCAATGGCTCTCGCTGCTCCAGCGGTACGGAGTGCCCGAGAGTGCATTGCGCGGCAAGGGCAGCCCGTGTCCCATGTGTGGCGGTCACGACCGCTTCACCTATGACAACAAGAACGGCCGTGGCGACTGGGTATGCCGTCAGTGCAACAACGGTCATCCGATGGCCGGCGACGGCCTCCAGCTGATCTGTCGCACGACCGGCATCGGTTTTGTTCAGTTGATGCGGGAGTTGTCCGGTACTGGGCCGGTCATGCCGGTCAGCCGATCGACGTCGAGCGCACCCGCACCGAGCGGCAGGCGTCCCGCAAGCCGGGCGTTTGTCGAAAAGCGCCTCAAGGGCATCTGGAGCGCAGCGCGGCAGCTGTCGATCGGCGATCACGCGATGCGCTACCTGCATGCGCGTATCCCGGGGCTTCGGGCCGCGCCGTCGCCGGCGCTGCGCCTTGGCACGCTCGACTACTGGCATGACGGCAAGGTGCTCGGGCAGTGGCCCGGCATCGTCGCTCGCTACGAGCGGCCGGACGGCCAGTTGGGGACACTGCATCGCACCTTCCTCGATCCGGCTGTACCGGCAAAGGCACAGATCGTCTCGCCCGATGGCGAGATCCTGAAGCCGAAGCTCAACGACAAGACGCTCAATCCGCTTGCGGGCGGTGCGGTGCGCCTGATGGAGCCGGTTGACGGTGAGATCGGGGTCGCGGAAGGGCTGGAAACTGCATACGCGGCGCACATGCTGTTCGATGTTCCGGTCTGGTATTGCCTGAATCGGGTGTTGCTCAGCCAGTTTGTCGTGCCGGACGGCTTCGGCATCCGGGTCGTGCACATCTTCGTCGATTACGACGAGATGGATCCGAAGACGGGTAAGTCGCCGGGCGTATCGGCCGGCGTGGAGCTTGCGAAGCGGCTGCGCGCCGACGGGTATGCAGCGATTGTGCATCGACCGAAACGGCGTGGGACGGATTTCGCCGACGAGTGGATGCAGCAAAGCGTGGACCGGCCGCCCGCGGTGAGTTCGCCACGGCCTGATGTGCGTGCTGTGCGTCCGACCGGACGCGAGTGGGCGCGCTAGTCTGGATTGATTCGTCGGCGCTTGCCGACATTTTATTTTTCGCCCGGTGGGGATACGTCCCCGCCGGGGCGTATTGCGCCGGGCCTCATTCGGAGAACGATGATGGCCTTTCGCTTGTTGTTGGGGGAATTCGAGATCGTCGCGACTACCGGTGCGACGGATGGCCGCCGGCCGACTACGCTGTCGGATGCGCAAGCCTTCGATGTGATCGATCGCAACGCGGATGGCGAACGCCGCTATGTGTTGCGGGCCGAACCGTTCGGCGGCGCAGTGGATTTCTGTATGGCGTGGCTCGCGCAACAGGCAGCGGCCCGAAAGCATTAACCTGGAAACGAAACGGCTCCCTATGGGAGCCGTTTTTTTTTGCGATCAATCGAGCGAAAGAAAGGTTAACAAGACCATCAGTACCACCAGGAACGGTCGCCACAACGTATACAGGCCGGTCGCCCAGAATACGCCGACTATCCCGACGATGGAAATCAGACCGCCGATCGATTCGAGGTGCCTCGCCAGCAAAAATGCGCCAAACATCCAGATCGCAGTCGATAGAATCGTGAGGAGCACACGCTGGACGAAAAACGGCTGGGCCTTGAAAGCTCGATGGACGGCCGCCGCCTTGTCGATTGCCGCGTTCATTTTTGCCCGGACTCCTCTTGCGGTTCGAACATCGCCTTGCCGATATAGTGGCCTGCCATGCAGAACGCGCCGAGCGTGAGCCAAAAAAGCGGCGAGGTGAGCTTGTCCATCAGGGTGCCGTCCTTAATCCAGCCGATGAGTTCCAGCATGTTTTTCTCCTTGTTGCACCGGTGCAAAACGCGATACGTCTTGAACACCAGTGCTTTGCTTCCATTTTGTCAGAACTTAACCGAAGTCAAGTCGCCTCAGAAATAGGCCCCGAGCCCTTCGGCAATGGCCTCGGCGTCGATCCCAATGGCCTGCGACGTATCGACCACCGCGAATGTATCGTCCGCCGTATGCTGCATGGGGCGATGACGCGTCGATTCGGTGACGGGCGGAGGCGTCGCGGGCAAATCGTCCCATTGCCGTGCGGGCACATCGAGCGTTCGGCCCGTTGTGGCTCCGATGGCTTCTCCCCGAAGGGCCGCCTCGGCGATCGCGCGGAGTAATGCGGCGCGTTCCCGAGGTGCCGTGATGAGCGAGAGTCGCGAATGGAGCAACGGGCAGGTCACGTCGTCGATGACCACCTTCATCGAGAACTTTTCGCTCATGCGTGCGCGGACTCACGCGCTCGCTCGCGCCCGAGTCCGGCCTCCCCAACGAGAAGAAACCCCTTGGCGTTCGCCATACACGGCGCGTCGATCACTTCAATCAGGACACGCGGAAACGCGCGGCGAATGACCGACGCGTACAGTGCGGCGCCACCGCCGGACAAGATGATCGAGCGCACGTTCGGCAGCCGGCCCACGTTGTTCTGCATCTCTTTCACGACGCCGGAGATCAGCGGTTGGGCTTGCTCCAGATACGGGGCAAGGTCGATGTTCGCGCCATAAAAGAAGAACGGGGTCTGCTCGCGCAGTGCCTTGTCGATCCGCTCGATGTCCTCGACCTCGTCACCTTGGTCGCGCGAGATCAGGCTCGCGATTCGCTGGTAGATCTGCGACGCGCCCCCCGGCATCCCGCCGCTGCGGTTGTCGTCCATCGTGAAGCCGTTCGCGTACACCCAGTCGGTCGTGAAGTAGCCGACGTCGACCACCAGGTGAGCCACATCGCGCGCAAACTCGGCTTGGCGATTGCTCGACGCGAGCACGAGCGAGCCGAGCGGCTGCGGAATCACCACCACCTTGTCGACTTTGACACGCCCGATACCGATGTCCAGTTCGCCGGAGAAGCGTTCCTTCAACTCGGGCGAATACTTCTTGATGTTGTGCACGGGCAGGCCGAGCACCAGCCGCTCGATGTGCGTCACGCCGGCGAAGTGCATCGCGCCGAACAGCAGCGCCGCGTAGTTGTCGGAGAGCACGTAGTCGTCTGCGAGCGCGCGGCCGGTATTGCCATAAGCGGCGGTCAGCGAGACGTCCGGTCCGACCTCATACTCGATCTGGTCGATCACGATCGTGGCGACCTTGCGGCTCGCAAGTACGGCGTCGCCAAAGCCCGACAGCGTACGGCTGGCGGCCAGCGGCGCGAGCGACGGAAACATCCCGGACGCGATCGTGCCGCTCGAAGCGCGGTACGCGTATTTGGTGTTGCCATAGCCGACATCGACAGCAAAGACGGAAGTTTTCACAAGGACTCCAAATGGCGAAATTAAGGGGAAAGCGGGCAGTGGCACTTATCTGACATTTATCTGTTAGTTATCTGACACTTCGCCCCGAGTCATCGCTGCTGAACGGTCAAAGTGTCACTTATCTAACACTTATCTGTTAGATCCCACGCTTTGAGTCTAGCGAGCCGTATGCGAAGTCAAGTCGCGGAAAGCTGCACGGTTCCAGCCAGCTTTTGAAGCAAGCGCCCTGGCAAATCGGCCTATTCTTGTCGTTACCTACCGCGTCACTGACGCATCGACATCGAGCGCGAGGCGCTCGCTCGTCCTTTTCTCCCGGAAACGGGCATCCAGCAGTGAAGTGTCCAGGCCGCAAACTGAAGCGGCCTTTTTCTGCATCACATCAAGTACACAGTGGTCCACCATGAGGACCGCTGGACAGTGCGATATCCATACGATTGGCGGCGGTTTGCCGCAATGGGACGCAATGAGGACATGTGGACGCCGGACACCGGACAGTTCGCAAACCCTTCATTGAGTCTGGACTCGCTCCTACAGCAACGAAGCTGGGTGCACTCACGAAGCCCGATACACGGCGGCGGAGATGAGTGTGCTTGGGAGCGGGGGAAGTCATGCGACCGGCAAACGCCGTGGATCGCGATTCCCTGAACGGAAGAGAGAACGGTCTGAGCCGCCGTACCCAAAGGAGCTCAACACGAATTGCCCGGCAATTAGCCCGGCGTCCGCAGCCGCGCAAGCGGGGGGCGCCGCGACGCAAGCGCGTCAGGCTGGCAGGGTAGCCACGAAGCTGTACCGCGCGGGCGGCAATCCGCGCAGCGCGACCGGAGACGGGCGCGAACGACGGGCGGTGTCTTGCGCGAAGCGCGGGATGCGGCGGTCGGGCAGCAG
The DNA here is from genome assembly GCF_004368385.1 of Burkholderia sp. B10. Taxonomy (NCBI): domain Bacteria; kingdom Pseudomonadati; phylum Pseudomonadota; class Betaproteobacteria; order Burkholderiales; family Burkholderiaceae; genus Burkholderia; species Burkholderia sp. B10. The sequence continues at coordinate 54,150 of NZ_PQMX01000005.1, forward strand.
GTTGGACAGTCGGAGTGCATGTTCTTCCCATGCACCGGGCCGATCGGATGGAATCGCTAAAGGACAGGAAGACGCAGGACCGTGCCGACGGAAATCGGCAGCGCCGCAGGAAGCGGCAGTCATTGCGCCGCGGCGCGCACCGGGACGGCATCGGGTAGGGATGCCGGGGATGCGCCGCAGGCAGGGAACAACGAAGTAGCGGCGAGTGCCGCGTGGAGAGCCGAGGATGGCAGCGATCTTGAATGTGCGCGCGGTCGTGAACCGATACCCGCTATCTCCCGATTTCCGGGCAGCGCTGCTGGCGCTGTTCGATACGCACGTCGCGGAGATTCACAGCACGACACGGATCAGTAACCGGGCGTTGTCAATCAAGACGCAGGAAAATCGCGCGACCGCGCTCTGCAAGGCGTTCGTCGAACTGCGGCAGGGCGGGTTCGCGCTGCAAACGCCTTGGTCGCTAAAGGCCAAGCACGTGGAGCACCTCGTCAAGCGATGGGTGGCGGACGGGCAGTCGGGCGGCACAATCGAGAACAAGCTGACGTATCTGCGGGCGCTGGCGCAATGGATGGGCAAGGCCAATCTGGTCGGCACGCTCGGCGACTATGTGGACCGGCGTGCGGTGGGGCTGGTGCGTAGCTATGTCGCGACGGAAGACAAATCGTGGACGGCGCACGGCGTAGATGCGGTGGCGAAGATCGAGGAGATTGCGCAGACGTGCCCGTACACCGCAATCCAGTTGAAGTTGCAGGCTGCCTTCGGCTTGCGCGTCGAGGAGAGTTTCATGCTGCGTCCGCTCGAAGCGGTGCGGAATCCGCAGACGCTGGCGGTGACGCGCGGGACGAAGGGTGGCCGTCCGCGCGAAGTGCCGATCGAACGGAAGATTGCGATCCTCGAGGACGCGGCCCGGTTGAGCAACGGCGTGACGGGGTCCACGGTGCCGGCAGGTCGGTCGCTGAAACAGTGGCGTGATTGGTATTACTACGTGCTGGAAAAGCACGGCGTCACCAAGGCTGGGCTGGGCGTGACGAGCCACGGACTGCGTCACGAATATCTGCAGACGCTCTATGAACAGGTGGCGGAGGTGCCGGCGCCGGTGAAGGGGGCGGCCGTCCGTCCCGAACGCGCGGCCCACGAAGAGGCGAAGCGCCGCGTCGTGGCTGCGGCCGGCCACACCCGCGAGTCGAAGGCGAACGCGTACCTGTCGACGTTCGCGAAACAGGAGGCGTTGAGCAAGGTTCCGCCCACGGTCGAGGCGGTAGGGATGGCCCTGCGGAACGCCAACGGCAACAAGAGCCACGCGGCCGCGGCGCTCGGGATTTCGCGCCAGGCGCTGTACCGATTGCTGGCATCGACGCCGGGCGGGAATGAGCACTGAAAAAGCGACCATAGGGGCGCTTGGCAGGTGCGTGGGCGTCGCACAATGGCGATGAAGTCTCTCGTGTTGAGTTCGTGGCGAATCCCCGTGCCGCCCGAACGATTTGTGCCGGCCATTGCGCCGGCATTTTTTTTCGTTGGCGGACGTCGTGGACAAAGTCCTATATGGCCGCGCTGGCGGCTGTTGCTGGGGTGCTCAAAGCCGGCGTTTTGCTTACCAACGATCGCGGTCAGGCATCGCATCGACTGCTACCGCGATGCGGTCTTCAAATTGTCCGTCATTGTGGTCGAGCGGGGACGCGATCTTCGGGAACTGCACGTAGCGATGGCCGTCGATCTCAATCCACTTCGCGAGCTGCACGAGCTTGCGGTAGCGCGCAGCATCCTCGAGGACTGGTGAAATCGGCCACGCGTCGATTGTCACGATCGTCGCATCGACCAGCCGTTGTGCGAGCATCTTGAAAATCGGCCCGAGTTCGGTCCAGTCTCCGTCAGCACGGGATAGCAGGTCGATGACCATCTGCGAGTCGCACGCGCCGATTTCGCGCTCGATCAGGGTGCGCAGGTCGTCCGCCTCAAGTTTGGGGCGATTCAGGCGGTTATTCCACACCTCGAAGCAACGGTTCTTCGCGCCGAGATCGTCGTCATCAACGGGCTCCCAGGGCGTTTGCATGCCGCAGCCGGTGCAGTAGATGCAAACGAGCTTTTCGGTCTTGGGGGCTTCGGGCGGTCGCGGCAGCACATCACCGATCTCAGGGGGCCCCGCATAGCGTCCGAACGTGCTGTAGTCGTAGAGGCGATTCTCCTTACAGTCGATCAGGCGTTGCGAGCGCCCTATCCGGGGGCGTTCTCCACAGTGGCCGCAGGGATAGAGATGCTCAAGCATTTGTAAGAAAAAAGAAATGTTGGGACGGTCGCAATATTACGTGCTTTGTCGCGAGGATGACGCGAAAAAAGCGTTTGCGCGGTGTTTCGACTTCCCTGTCCGGCCCGCTCGGTGCAACGCTATGCGGCCGCGGCGAGACCGATCTGCTCGCGGGCGGCCTGTTCGATTCCCGACAGGAACCGCAGAAACGCGTCGTCCTGTCGCCGGACGACTGCGGTCGGAAAGACGAGTCCGTGGTCGGCCGCCATGGCGGTCGCCGCGAAGATGCGGCTCGCCGATTCGTCGTTGTCGAGGATCCAGAAATGCCACGCGCGCACGTAATATCACCAACTGCGTGCCTGCTCGAGTTCGCTCCAGGTCGCGCTGAAATCCAGCGTCGAGCCGAGACTGCTAAAGAACACACACCGCACGCCTTCCGCATCGGTCGACGCAACCGCGACTTGGCGTCCACGGGAAATCGATTCCGGTTCGCGACAGGCCGTCAGGAGCGCCGGAAAGTGCGGGCCCCATTCGATGGATCGGGAAACGGCGCGATCGAGAAACAGTTTCTTGCCTTGCATGTGTGGCTTCGTAGAGTTGTGGTGACGGGTCCATCGTCGCACCGTGGAGCAAAAGTCAAGTCTCGCGCGCGTGGCTGGTTAAGCCGGAAAGCGATACGTTTTTGTCGAGCTTTCAGCCTGAATGGGCTTAACCGGCTAAGTCGGACACCGGCTGCCTAATTTTTGAGTGTCAGCCGGTGACGCCCGTGGTACAAGGCACGACGGCAGTTTTCCACAAGGTTGTTCAGCAAATTTGTGGGTATCTCGTTTTGCTCCGGGCTCGGCGAGGAGGATCAAAAGCGGGCGCGTTTCGGCAAGCATTACGCTGATTGTGCGGTCGTGGCGCGCGCTAACATCGCTCCACCTCTCGCGTCTTCGACGCATCGACTCTCGACCGCCGGCAGCGGTCTATCTTCTTTTACCCAGACGGGATCACATCCGTCCGGGCGTGCTCTCCCGTTCAACCTGGAGAGCATCATGTCCTATCTGTACACCTGCGCCTGTGAGGTATTCGCATGAGCCGCAAGAGCGCAGAACGCAAGCACGGCCACAACGCCGATCCCTATCAGCGCGAGTTCGTGCAGATGATTAAGGCTTTCTCGTATGGGCAGCACACGCATACGGTGTTTGCCGATTTCGTCGAGCTGGCGGCGCTGTCGATCAGCAATAGTGTCGATCGCAGCCAGTTCGAGGCACGCGAGAAGCGCTATCTCGAAATTGTCGGGAAATACAAGCCCGAAGATGTTGAGCGGTTTCCGAGGATGCTCGGCGCCCTGACGCTATCGTTTGAGCATCGGATGGGCGTCTCGGAGAAAGCCGGGCCCGGCGCGATTCCCGTCTTCGACGGGATGACCGACGTGCTCGGCGAGACCTACATGATGCTGGAGTTGGGCAACTCGCGCGCCGGGCAATTCTTCACGCCTTACCACGTGTCGCGCCTGATGGCGATGATGACGACAGGCGACGGTGGCCCGGGCATTGCGCAGCACGGATTCATCCGTCTGCAGGAGCCTGCGTGTGGCGCCGCTGGTATGGTGATCGCGACCGCCGAGTCGCTCGCGGCCGCCGGTCACAATTATCAGCAGACGATGCACGCGACCTGTATCGACATCGACCCGGTGTGTGTGCACATGGCCTATCTGCAGCTTTCGTTGCTGCATATTCCTGCGATCGTCGTGCATGGCAATGCGCTCACGGGCGAGGTGTGGGGCACCTGGTACACGCCGGCGCACATCATGGGCGGCTGGCGATGGAAGCTGCGACGTCGCGAGCGCGAACTCACTGAGGCCGCAGAGGTGGATACGCCTGCGCCGATCGACGTGCCCGAGCCGAACCCGTTAGAGGGCAACGTGGCGGAGTTGGTCGCGGAAGCCACGGCGGGCGAAGCATCGATCTTCGAACTGTTCGAAGATGCTGTCGAGCAGACCGGTCCCGCCGCGATCTTCGCAGCGATCGACCAGATGGCGTTGTTTTAGCCAGCCTATCTTTTGAATCCAGCCCGATCTTCATGATCGGGCTTTTTTCTTGAAAGCGGGGCGGATTTTTCCCGCTTTCCGGGCGTCGGACCGGTCTCGCGGCGCTATCGTAGTTCTACCTCTCGCGTCATCGACGCATCGACCCCGCCGGGCAATCCGGCAATCCATTTATTCAACCCTATCGGGAACCACTCCCGACAGGGGGCAGGTTCCCTCTCTGGAGAACCTGCTATGCAACATGCTCACCTGCAACAACCCACCGTTCCACTCGGTCGCATCGTCCTCGGCCCGAACCCTCGGACCTACTTCGACGATGCAGAGATGGAAGAGATGCGCGCCTCCATTCGCGCACGCGGTGTCGATACACCCGTGCTGGTGCGCCCGCTTGACGACGGTACATTTCAGCTGATTGCCGGCGGACGTCGGTACAAGGCCGCGATGGACGTCCACGGCGATGCCTACGACATGCCGGTCTCGATAAAGTACGTCGACGAGAACGAGGCCGAGGAAATCGCGCTGGTGGAGAACATCCAGCGTGCCGACATGTCACCTGGCGAGGAAGCCGTCGCGGCGGCGAAGATGCTCGGCCGTTGCAAAGGCGACCGCGAGGAAGCCGCACGCCGCATCGGCTGGAGCGTGCAAACGCTCAACAGCCGTCTTGCCCTGATGAACTGCAGCGCGACCGTGCTGGATGCGCTCAACACTCGAAAGCTCAACCTCGGTCATGCCGAGTTGCTCGCGGCGCTCTCGAAAGAGAACCAGGACAAGGTGCTGCCTGTCATCGTCGCGGAGAAGCGATCCGTCGCCGATGTGAAGAAGCTGGTCGAGTCGGTCTCCTGTTCGTTGAACGTGGCGATCTTCAACAAGGACCAGTGCGCAAGCTGTCCGCACAACTCGTCCACGCAATCTGCGCTGTTCGGAGAATCGATCGCGGACGGCAACTGCACCAACCGCGCTTGCTACAACGAGAAGACCGAGAAGCAACTCGAAGCGACGGCCGCCGGCCTGCGCGAAGAGTTCCCATTGGTTCGAGTCGTGCGGGCAGGCGACAACAACACCCGCGTCCAGATTGCCGTCGACGGCGCCAACGGGGTGGGCGAGGAACAGGCGAAAGCCTGCCACGCCTGCCAGAACTATGGTGTGGCGGTGAGCGGCTTGCCGGATTCTCTCGGCAAGGTCTATCGCGGCCAGTGCTTCGATACCGTCTGCAACATGAAGAAGGTTGCGGAACGGATTCAGGCCGAAAAGGCGGCGAAGCAGTCGACGACGCCTGCCCCCACGGCCGGCGCCGCCACCAGTAAAGGGGCGGCAAAGGGCGTGGCGACATCGAACGCTGCAGCAACACCGGCTACGGTCGTCGCGGATTCCGACCGGGTCAAGCAGTATCGCGTGGCGGTATGGCGCAAAGCCTTGCGGCGTGACATCGGTGCCAATGGCGTGCTCGCGCGTCAGTACCTGATCGCGATCGTGCTCGCGGGATACGCCCGTCAGATCAAGGACGACGCATTCCGCTTGGTCTTCGAGAAGATGACCGACGAGAAGGTGCCGTCCGGCGATCTGCCGAAAGCAGTCGATCTGGTGCAGGCGTCGAGCGAGCAGAAGCAAGCCGACCTTGTGACCGGCATGCTGTTTGCCGCGATCGAAGGCCTCGATGTCGCGTATCTCACGCAACTCTGCAAGCACCACAAGCTGGATCTCGGCAAGCACTGGAAACTCGACAAGGGTTTTCTGGAGCTGATCACGAAGTCCGAAATGATGGTGGTCGCGGACGAGCTGGGCCTGCGCGCAGCGCTCGGCGACGACTTCAAGAAGGTATTCGCGAAGTCGAAGTCGGAGGTGATCGAGGCGCTGCTCAACGTCAGCGGTTTCGACTACGCCGGCAAGGTGCCGAAGGTACTCAAGTTCTGACATGCGGAATGGCCGTTGGTCATGTCCGTCATTCATTTGCGCCGCCACTGAGCGGCGCATTTTTATTTTTTCCGGAGATTTCTATGTTTCAAGCACTCGAGCCGCTGATCCGTTCAGCTGGCAAGTTGACCATGACGCTCGTGATGGACGCCGACAACGTGGTGGTGTTCCTGACGCCGCAAGGCGGAAAGGATGCCACGCTGCGTCAGCCGCTCATCCTGAAGGCGCCCGCCGCTGAACTCGACGAAGGCTTCGCTGCGGCGGTGGTGTCCTACGCGACCACGCACAAGTCGCTCGAAGAACAGGTGGCGGCGACGACGGCGATCCTGGAAGCGCAGAAGAGCACGCAGGTGACCAAGGCGCAGAAGGCGCTGGCTAAGGGTTCGAAGACGTCGGCCAGCGGCACGGCAAGCGCTTCGGACGGTGATGACAACGGCGACGACAACGATGACGAAGGCGATCAGCTGCAGACGTCCGCGTCGCAGCCGTCCGCTGCCGACCCGAAGCCGGCCGGCACCGATCTCGTTTCGTTGCTCGATTGAGGAGGCAATCATGTCGATCAGCATCGCAGCAGTCGTTCGCGAGTTTGTCTACAACGGCATGAACCTGATGGATCCCGGCGCGGCGTTTTCGCCGGATGACGTCCGGGATCTGTACACCGCCCAGTATCCGGAGCTGACGACGGCCACCGTCGGCGGCCCGGAAATCAAGGGCGAGGTCATGTCGTACACCTTCGTTCGCGCGGCCGGTGCCAAAGGCGCCCATGCGTAAGGACGCTCTGCTCAAGGCGCTTTCCAACCCGGACGGCGGCTTCAATCAACAGGAACCGCCCGAGAGGGCGGTTTTTTTATATGACGAGGAAGTGCGGAAATGTTCTTCGATCCTGCAATCCCTGATTCAAGCATCGCTGCAGGGTCGGCCGCGGCCTGGCAACCGCCACGCGCTGCCGTTGCCCGACGTCGACCTGCCGCTGATTTTCTGACGCTGCCGACGGTTTCTGCGGAGGTGCCGAACGCCGTGAGACTGAGGTGGCGGGAAGACCTGGTGCTGACCGAGACCGTGCTCAAGCAGTTCCAGTACGGCCCGCTGCGCGCGGCCGATGTGCATGCGCCGGCGGACGCGGGGGATGCGTTCCAGCAAGCGTTCTTCGCATGGGTGCGTCGGCAGTGCGGCAAGCTCGTCCGGCTGAAGTTCGAGCCGCAGTTGTTCGACGCGAATGCGGTGCGGGACGTGCTCGACTTGCTTGGCAATGGCAACAACGATGACGATCCGACGCCGCTGTTTTTCGGCATGGCGCTCGAAGACGAGTGGGTGTATGCACTTGACGACGCGGCAACCACGCTGCGCTCGACCCATCCGATGTTGTTGCAGACGGTGATGAGCGTGATGGCCCGTGCATCGGCGCGGACGCTATTTGTCCGGATGCCCGACTGGTTCATGTACGAGTTTTCGTGCTGGTACTGGGACGGCGACGAGACCATTGCCGATCAGGAGGCCGATGACCTGCTTCGGGATCGCTTTGGCGATGACAGTGAGTCGCGCGAGGAATATCTGCCATCGGTGGTTCGCCCGCAGCTGTGCCCCGACGATGTCTGTTCCTCGGTATACGTCGATGGACGCTGGCGAGGGCAACGCATCCTGACCAGGCCTCAACTGCGCGCGCTGCGGGAACGTAGCAAGGGCATGCCGCGCCGGGTCTGTACCGAACTGCTCGCGCTCACGAAGCTGATGCGTGCAAGCCGGAGGAGGGACCTGTTCAACGTGGCCTATTCAAGCAATCCGGTCTACGCCATGTGCTCCTTGGTCATGGAGCGCAACCAGTTCGTCTGGGATCTGCTCGACCATCACTTCGACGGCGAAGCGCAATGTGGCGATGCGACAACCTATAGCGGATTTTCCCGCGTGGCGTCCACGCCCAAAGGCATCCGGCGCCAGTACGCCGACATGGCGCTGGCATTTCGCATTCTCACTCACCTCGACAGGTTGCTGGCGCTGGTGAGTCATCCCATTTAATGGAGTATTTCCCATGTCTGGAATCTCGACCGGTCGAACCGGTTCGGATGTTGCTTTGTCGCAAGCCTTCCTGCTCTATAGCGGCAGCGATGGCGCGCATTTCGCGTCGGCTCATGCTGTTATTGCCGACCACAAAAGCGGCCGGCCGATCATCGGCGCGGGCCGGCCGCTCGATCGAGCGGCCTTGTTGAAAGCACTGAAGCAGCTGGCCGACCAAGCTGCGCCGCGCGCGGAGTTCCTGCCGGCGACGGTGTTGGGCGTCTCGCCTGAAGCCGTGACCTGGTGGTGCCCCCCGGCGATGCGTCGCGTGTTCTTCGATTGCGAGAATCTCGGTAAGCGCAGCGCCGTGGTTCCGAACCCGGGGCTCGTGTTTCAGGCGTCGAACCATGGATTTCGGGTGTTCGCTGTCGTGTCCGAGGATCGTCCGGTTCGTGAAACGCCGTTGTTCGAGCCGCCGTACTTCAACACGTGGGATCGCGGACGCATCTGCATCGGCAGCGCGCACGTGCCGAAGCGTGTGGATGTGGCGTCGATCGACGGCTGGGAAGCCGGTTTCTTCGACTCGGCTTTCACCCATCCGAACGCCGGCGGCAAGCGCGTCGAGTACCAGAACGGCGAGTACGCGTTCTGGCGCGACATGCTCGACGGCAAGTTTGGCGAGGTGTTTCCGCGCGAAACGCTGGTGCCGATGACGGTGACGGTTGAGCAGCTGGTGAATGGCCGGATCGGGGAGGGCGTATGAACCCGTTCGATACCGCTCTCCAGCAGTCGTTTCCGTCGGTGATGGTGCCGTCCCGTGAGCCGGTTGCGCCGATGACCCGTCCCGGTGAGCGGTTGCTCATCGCGTTGGACGGCGTCTTTCTCGAAATCCTGCGGCCGTGGATCCGTCTGGTGCGTCGCATCGCGCGCTACGAGGTCTCGACGGCAGTTCCCTATGGAACCGTCAGCGGGACCACCGAGCTGACGTGCGGGCAGATTCCGGCCACGCTGGTCGCAGACTTTCATGCGATGGCTCGGGCGGCACTGCCGAACGAGGCCGGCGCATGGATCGTCTGGAACAGCGTGACCCGGAGCTTCCGCATCATCGCGTTGCCGTCGCTGTCGCACGGGCCGGGGCATCTGGTCTATGAGCGGCCGCCGCTTGCCGATGGCGAATGGCTGGTGGTGGATTGCCACTCCCACGGCACTGGCCCCGCGTTCTTCTCGCGCACGGACAACCAGGATGACCGGCACGATGTGAAGTTTGCGTTCGTGCTCGGTCACTGCGGTGGCATTCCGTCCATCGCACTGCGGCTGTGCGCGAAGGGGATTTTCGAAAAGCTCGAACGTGCGCCCGAGTCGTGGGCCGCGGCGCTGACGACGGAGGTGGTGCGATGAGCGAGCCGATCAAGCACTGCATTCCGGCTGACATGGTCAACCGGCCGTGGCGCGTCGTCGTGGTCGGTGCGGGCGGGACGGGCAGTGCTTTTCTGCCCAGTCTCGCACGACTGCACCACGCCATGATCGAACTCGGCCATCCGGGCGGGATCGAGTGCACGGTGTACGACGATGACACGGTCAGCGAGACGAATGTCGGACGGCAGGGGTTCTATCCCAACGACGTCGGGCATTACAAAGCGCTGCTGCTCGTGAACCGGCTCAACAACCTGATGGGTACCAACTGGGTTGCGGAGCCGCGTCGCGTCGATTCGTCGACACGGATCGTTGCGGACATGGTGGTGGGCTGCGTCGACTCGCGTCGCGCGCGGCACGCCATCGTGCAGGCGGCGAAGCGGGGGAATTGTCGTTACTACCTCGACTGCGGCAACGAGACGGATCGTGGTCAGGTCATTCTCGGCGAATTCGGCAAGGCTCGGCACGACAGGCTCCCCCATGTGGGCGATCTGTTTCCGGACCTGCTGAACGCGAAGAACGACAAGGGCGACGGCACCCCGTCTTGTTCGATGGCGGACGCACTACGCAAGCAGTCACTCGTCATCAATCAGGCGATCTCGGTGCAGGCGTTCAACCTGCTCTGGACGCTGTTTAGAACGGGATCGCTGAAGTATTCGAGCGTTTTCGTGAACCTGGAAACAGGGCGCACGAGCCCGATACCGATCGATCCTGCCGCATGGGCGCGCTTCGGCTACGAAGTGCCTCCGCAGAAGAAGTCGCGCGCTCGCAAGAGGACGACGGCCAAGGCTGCGGCATAACCGGGCCGCCTCGTTATGAGGCGGCCTTTTTTTCGGTTTTCTTTCCCATCCGGGGCGCTCCCCCAGATGGGACGCGCTCCGCCTATCTGGAGCAACGAAATGGAATACGAACTCGGCCCCGTGCCCTATGAAGAGGCGTGCGAGCAAGTCGGCACGCCGGACTACAACGTATCGCGCGCGAGGCACCAGTGCGCGATGTTCATTCGCCAGCTGGAGCGGGTGTTTCGGCCTGCCAGGCCGGACAGCCTGTCGTTCGTGCGCAAATCCTTCCCCCACGAATTCGGCACCTACTTCGAAGTTGTCGCGATCGTGGGCCACGACGATGGCTCGTTCAGCGAGTCGGCAGTCCCGGCCCGCTGGGACTATGTCGCGCAGGCTGAGCTGCTGTGGTGGGATCGCAGAGAGGCGTACCGCGTGGCACTCGACCGATCCGAGATCACGGCCGACGAGATTCCGCCGTTGTATCGACGTCTTATGCCCACGTTCCCGGACTCGCCCGAGGCCTGCGGCATGGCGCTGGGCGAGGTGCCATTGGTCGAATCCGCCGAAGCGTGAAAGTGGCGCGGCAAACGCCCATCCCATTTGAACAAGCCCGGCGAATGTTGCCGGGTTTTTTTCGCCTGCGCGACCGCGGTCGGAGGGCTTGCTGACCGAAAGCGGGGCGGTTTTCCTTAGCATTTCCCCCGTTGGAGGCCACTTGGCTCCTTACACTAGCCTCATCACCCGCGCAATCTGCGCATCGACCTAACCGCAACGGCTCTGCTATTGCGTTTTCATCTCTTAGGTCGACGTTTGTCGCCCCATTTCAGGATGGCGCATCCTGCTTTTCAACCGGATCGGGAGCCACTCCCGACGGGATATGGCTCCCGTTGTCATTTGGAGCCTGTCATGTTTGCAAACGCAGCACATCTTGAAGTCGCCCCGATCAAGGTCCCCGAGTTGTATGGCCTCCGCGCTGATCAACGCGTCACGGGCCAGGACGTCGAGGCAAGCCCTCCCCGCGTCTACGAAGGCCGTATCGTTTCCGTCTGGTTTGACGGTACCGCAATCGTGAAGTGGGCAGGTGGTCTCCCGATCGAAGCAGATCGAAACCTTGTGGTGAACGGGCACGTCGACCTTCACCATCTTCGCCCCGCATCGTAATCGCGTGGCGGACCGAAGTCAGACGTATCCCACGTAGACGGGGTGGGCCGCAAGGCCTGCCCCACCTCTCATCTCCCTGTCAGGGCAACGCTCCTGACGGACCGGTTGCCCCACATTTCGAGGCAACCGCCATGTTCAAACTTCTCATTTCCGCACTCGCTTTCGCCTGCCTGACCGCGTGCGCAGCGGTCGATTTCGGATCTCCCGACACGTACCAACGCTACGACGTCCAGCAGGCAGGCACCGTCGAGCCCGCAACCATCGTCAGCGTTCGCGGCGTCACCCTCGACGGCGGCTCCGGCAATTCGGGCATTGCCTCGTTGTTGAGCGCCGGCGTGAGCGGGTTGCTCGGCTCGAGCGTGTTCGGGGGCGGCAATGGCCGCTATGTCGCTGGCGCCGTGGCGGCCGCGGGTGCGGGCTTCCTGGCGCAGCGCGTGTCGACGGCGCTCCAGCGCCATCCGGGGCTGGAGATCGTCGTTCGCACGGTGTCCGGTCGCGTGCTGGTGGTCGTGCAGTCGAACGAACAGCGCTTCGTTCCTGGCGACCGCGTGATGCTCGTCCGCAGCAATTCCGGCCTGCGCGTCACGCGCTAAAGCCGCTTTCATTTCCGGCGATTGCCGGACTTTCCATACACAGCGAGGTGCCCCGATCCGGGCCCTCGCTTTTTTTGTTTCGAGGAAAAAATGGTCAATGTACCCAAGCTGTTCTATGCGGACCGGCGCAGCGCCGGCGCGAAATCGGACGCCGCGCTGACGCATCAGGCAACGCAAATGCTTCGTCGCGTTGCCCGGGATCTTCGGTTGCGCAACGACGCTCACGAAATCGTCGCCGAGCCGGCGGGCCGTGGTCGCGGCTGTCGCGTCACGCTGCGCACGAACGCGATGATGCTGGAAGTGGCCGATTCTCCAAGCCGGCAGCGCGTCGCGGTGAGTTTCCGTACGCGTCGTGGCCGCAACGACCTGTCGGGCGGCGTCGACAACGTGGTGCCGCTGGAGCAACTCGCCTCGCAAGATGGTTATGAGGCGTTGCTCGGCGGCCTGCGGCTGGTGGATGGTCTCGATCACGAGCGTCGATAGGAGGGGGGATGGAAATCGTCGATCTTGTTATCGAATATCCGTCCGGGCTCTCGATCATCGATCGGGCCACGTATGTTGCCGATTTGCAGATTGTGCATCCGTCAATGCGTGTTGCCCTGATCCTGAAGGATCTGGGCGACACCGAAGCGCCGCCGACCGCATTTGCATCGATCGATAGCGTGGAGGTTGAGCTGGCGTCGCGACTCGACGGTACGTTTCAAGTGGTCGGGGAGCTCGCCGAACAGACCCCAGAGCAAGCCGGGTTGGTTGGTATGCTGCTCGGTCATGCGTGGACAAAGGATCAGCGGCAGCAGTTTGGCCGGTATGCGCACACAATCTCAGCGGCCGCCGCAATTGGCGCGGTGGGTTTCTGGCATTCGACTCATGATTGGACTGCTATCGCTTGCGCCAGTTTATCCATGCTGGTTGTCCTCGCTGTGCTATTGTTTTACGTAGGGATTCACTCTATGAATGGAGATTGACCATGGGTTTCGCAATCTTCGCCCTGTCGTTTGGCATTGTGCTTAGCGCTTACGGGCTTTACATGTGCGATCGCGGCCGGAAGGCGGACCGCGCCCGTCGTCACGCGCGCTTCCATCGCATTCCGCGTTATTGAGTGTTGGCCCGCATACGCGGGTCATCAAATCATGAAAGGCTGCACCTCCGGGTGCGGCCTTTTTTGCTTTTGGAGGTTCCATGTCTCATGTTCTGGAGTTGCCGGTCGACTTGGCGAACGCGCCGTTCGATCCGGTTGGCAAGACAGTAGGAAGCGTGGTTCGGCAGGTCGAGCTCGCGCTGCGCAAGACGGAAATCGAGCCCGAGTGGGCCACGGTCGCCAACCATTTCGCGGATGCCAACGAGGCGCGCTATGGCCTCAAGCCTGACTCTGAGTGGCCCGAGGTAGGCGGCCGCCAACAGCGGCTCAGCCTGTCGGTCGAGCGCGGTATGTCCGAGGGCTGGATCGTGCAGGTCGACTACGTACGCTTCCATGAGGCGGACGAGGGCGGGCACTGGACGAGCCAACCACTGATCACCATCAAAACGCTGTCGCGCTCTCAGGGTTGGGCGATCGCCGCGGTGGTCTCGCGGCTGCTGGACATCGACTGACGCATTTCGTTTTTTCTCTCCCTCTTGGGGCAACCGCCCCGATGGGTGGTTGCCCGTTTTTTAAAGGACACCATCCATGTATTCGATTTACATTCCCGGCGACACCATCCTCGCCGACACTCTCGCTCAGGTCTTTTACATCTTCTTCCACGACGCGCGCCTGTCTGCCTACGAGACGCGAGAGATCGCGCTGAAAAAGGGGGGCGAGCCGCTTCCGATCCTGCGCTATAACGGCATCCTGGCCGTGCGCCAGCCGGGCTCTGCCGAATCCATCTTCACTTCGATGTTCGAGGAGATTCGCGACCGCTGGTTTCTCGACAACGGCACCCAGCGCCACGTCTCGCAGATCCCGCGTCATCAGTGGGAGATATTCCAGTTCGTGTTCGACCTGGGTAACAAGCCCGCGTTGATGCTGTCGAGCGCGCAGGTGGAAGCCGAAGTTGAGGCTGCGCGCGGCGATGGCCGGAGCTTCTCGCTTCGGGTGGCGTGTTCGCACGCGTCCGATAAGGTGTTCGGTTTCGGCTCGGAGGGGCCGCGCGCGTTGAGCGGCACCGTCAACGGTCGCCATGAGGTGCATGTCGTGCAGGCGCTCCTGCTCGGTAAGCCGATTCCCGATTCGGTGCTCGACGAATACCGCGCCAATCCCGCCCTGTTCGGCTCCGACCTGAAGTGGGCGCAGGCGCCGCTGAAAGTGCCGGTCCTGCGCAATGCGTTGCCGTATGACGTGCTGCGCACCGCAGTCAGCATCCTCGGACACGAGAAGCGCGACATCGATGCGGAACTTGGCGCACAGATGGTTGGGGCACTGCGGGGCTTGCCTGCGACGGCAACCTACGTCGAGGTCGATGACCTGCTTTACGCGGCAGGCATCGTCGGTCCGGAGGCGCTTCCAGAGGCCTACCAGCGGCAGGTCGATGTCGGCTTGCCTGTCTCGCCGGTGGCTGAGCGGCTGCGACGCCTGATCGCGGATCTGGTCCGCGGGCGTGAGCTGGCGGCGCTCGAAAAATCCCTAGCGACCGGTCAGATCTCGAAGCGCCGATACGCCATGCAGGTTGCGATCGCACATCTCGCCCATGGCCGCCACACGTTCGAGTGGCCGAACCGCTTTGCGACCGCGCTCGCGACGCATGATCTGCCGCTGCTGCTCGAGGCTCTGGATCGGCCCGATGGCGACAATGAGTCGAGCAAGCAGGTAGTGGCGGAGCATTTCGGCCTGAAGCTGCGCGGACTCAACTCGAAACGCCGCCGGCGCGGGATCTTCGCGCTCTGCGGCTACGACGAGGCGGCGCAGGCCGAGTGGGAGGCGCAACGCGAGACGGAACGCGCACACACGAAGGCTCGCGAGGCCGCGAATGATGCAAAGGAGCGAGCGTCGAAGGCTCGCTATCGCTGCGCGGACCGAACCGTGATTTCGGGCGTCGAGCACGTCGATCGCGCGCTGGCGGCCGGATTTACGGTCATCCGCGATTATCGGCACGGCGCGTCGAGACGGTACGCGATGGTGAATCCAGCCTCTCGCGAAGCGCGCAACCTGCGTGCCAACGACGGGACGCTGCAGTACGCGCGTTCGCTGCTTGAGCCGCTTGCGGCGTGATGGCTTGCCTGGTCGCTTGTAGGGGGCCGGGCTTGCCGTTGGAGGAGTCACACGCTTTTCTCGATCTCGATACCTTTTTGAACCCACCGGCGCACTGCGCCGGTTTTTTTTCGCCTTCGCTGGGGCGTGCGCGGCCAAAGCGGGGCCATTTTCTCGATCTTTCTGGCAGTTGGCGCAGTGAGGCGCCCCTACACTGGGGTTATCCACCGCGTCTTCGACGCATCGACACCGCCGGTTAACGGCTCAATATTGCCCCGCAGGGTTCCGCCCCTGTGGGCGCGACTTTGTGGGGCATCTTTCTTTCAAGGTCCCCCATGAAACTGTCTCCCGCGCAGCTTATCGAGCTGCTTGGCATCTACATTCCCCAGCGCTTCCCGGTGCTCATCAGTGGCCGTCCCGGCATTGGCAAGTCCGACATCGTCGAGGCCGCTGCCGCCGCGACTGATCACGAACTGCTCATCAGCCATCCGGTCGTCGAAGACCCGACCGACTCCAAGGGCCTGCCGTTTCCGTCAGCCGACGGTGAGCGCGCACGGTTCCTGCCGTTCGGCGATCTCGAGCGCGCGTTGAACACGCGTCGCCCGCTGCTCTGGTTCCTCGATGACCTCGGGCAGTCCACCCCGGCCGTGCAGGCGGCGAAGATGCAACTGCTGCTGGCGCGTCGCATCGGCGAACACAAACTGCCGGATCACGTCACGTTCGTCGCGGCGACCAACCGTCGCGGCGACAACGCCGGCGTCACCGGGATTCTCGATCCGGTGATCTCGCGCTTCGCCGCCGTGGTCGAGTTGGAGCCGACCATTAACGACTGGACGGCCTGGGCGGTGAATCACAGAGTCCCGCCGGAATTGATCGCGTTTCTCCGGTTTCGCCCCCATCTGCTGTCGGTCGTCAAAACGAACCGCGACATCGAGGCATCGCCGAGCCCGCGCAGTTGGGGCTTCGTCGCCAAGGTGTTGCTGTCCGTACCGGCGCACCTGCTGACCCATGCGGTCAGCGGCGCGGTGGGCGAGGGCGCGGCAGCGGAATTCGTCAGCTTCCTAGGCATCTTCCGCGCGCTTCCGTCGGTCGACGCGATCGTGATGAACCCCGATCTGGGGCCCATTCCTGAGGAGCCGAGCGTGCTGTACGCGCTGACGACGGCGCTCGCGTGCCATGCGGACGACGGCAACTTCGAGCGGGTGCTGCGCTACGCGGAACGCCTCGTCGACGCCCAGCACCGCGAGTTCGTAGCGGTGCTGGTGCGCGATGCGGTGCTGCGCAAACCGGAGCTGCAAAGCCACAACGCCTTCATCCGCGCGCAAGGCGGGGAGATCGGCAAGATCCTCCGCGGCGACTGACGTCGTTTTCCTCTTCATTGCTGTTTCTGCTGCCACGGCCCGCTCGCGCGCCGTGGCTTTTTTTCGCCTTATCGATTTTCTTTCTATCTGGAGTTTTCCATGAATATCACCGATCTGAAGTCCAAGGTCATGCTCTCGTCCGTCACGATTTCCGCCTGGGTTGCTCGTCGCTACGACGGCAAAGTCACGGAGGAGGTCGAGAAGAATCACCAGGCCGCCGGTATCGGGCGCTTCAACAAACGGCTGTTGCCGGCTCACGCGCCGAGTTACGCCGAGGTGCTCTCGATCGGTAACCGCATCCGCTCGTACTACTACGGCCACACCCTGAAGTACGACCAGCTGGGCGTGCGGCTGCTGCCGACCAGCATCTATATGGAGGTCGCCGACCGGATGCGCGCGATGAAGGACGAGTTCGATCTGGCCGTGTCCGTGTTCCTGACGAATTACCTGGATCTGAAGGAACAGGCCCGTGCCGAAATGCACACCCTGTACAACGAGGCCGACTATCCGTCGCTGGCCGAGCTGTCCGGCAAGTTCGCGGTCAAGCTGTCGGTTTTGCCGTTCCCGGATGCCAGCCAGTTCGGCGTCGATCTGCCGAACGACGTGTTGACGAATCTTCGCACCGAGATCGATCAGCATGTGTTCGCGTCGATTCAGACCGCGAACAACGATCTGGTCGGCCGGCTGTACGAAGCTGTCTCGATGATGGCGAACCGTCTGTACTCGTCCAACAACGTGCGTCTCGATGTGGCGAATCAGGTCCGGGAGCTGTGCGATCTGCTGCCGAAGCTGAACTTCAGCGACGATCCGAAGCTCACGCATATCCTCACGCAGGCCAAGACGCACCTGGCCACGCACACCGGGGCCGAGCTGAAGGAGTCGAATGTCCTGCGATCGCAGGTCGCCGCCAAGGCGACGGAGATCGAAGGGCTGATGGCCGCGTTCATGGGTAGCGTGCCGTCGCCGATGACCGATCAGGTCGTCGGTCAGTCGGCTCAACTGCCGCCACTGCGGCTTGCCGCGTGAGCCCGCCATGGATGTCCAACTCTATGAACGCGTCTCGAAGCAACGTACGGCGCTTGTCCTCGATCATCCGTTCCTCGGGGCGCTCTCGCTGAGACTGCGACTGGTCGAAGATCCGAGCTGCGAGACGTTCTGGACCGACAGCGTGGCAATTGGCTACAACCCGTCCTATGCCGCCAGCCTGCCCGATTTACAAATTCGCGGCGTGCTCGCGCATGAGGTGTGGCACATCGCGAACGGGCATTGCTGGCGTAAGGGTGCCCGGGATGACCGTGGCTGGAACGATGCCGCCGACTATGCGGTGAATCCGATCGTGCTGGATGCCGGGCTGCAATTGCCGCCCGGTTGTCTGGTCGATATGCGATTCAAGGGGCGGTCGGTCGAGGAAATCTATGGGATGCGTCTGAACGAGGCGCGGCAGCAGGCCAGACAGGGTAGCGGCAAACCGGGCCAACCCGACGGCAATCAGCCGTCGAGCCAGTCCGGAGGATCGAATCCCCCGCCAGCCGCGCGCGGCGCGAACACACCGTCTGCGACTCCGTCTCCGGGCGGCCAGCCGGGTGCCGCGCCGTCGTGCGGTGAGGTCCGCCAGTATGCGGGGCCAGCCAAGGCGGCGAAGGAGGCTGAGTGGAAGGTCGCCGTGCTTCAGGCCGCGAAAGCGGCCCAGGCACGCGGCGCGATGGGCGCCAGCTTGCAGGCGGCGATCGAGCAAGCGGTCGTGCCGGTGGTCGACTGGCGCGCGCTGCTGCATCGGTTTGCGCAGGATGCCGCGCCGAGCGACTACACGTGGGCGGCGCCCAACCGGCGCTATCTGCATGCTGGCCTCTATCTGCCGTCATTGAACGAGCCGGCTGTGGGCGACGCGGTGTTCGTGCGCGACGCCAGCGGCTCGGTATGGGATGAGACGCAGGCGCAGTTCGCGGCCGAAATCTCGGCGGTCAGCGATGCCATCCGACCGCGCCGGCTGATCGTGATGGACTGCGATACGCGCGTGACGCAGGTGCAGGTGTTCGAGCGTGGCGAGCCGGTCGACCTGGCGCCGATCAAGGGCGGCGGTGGCACGTCGTTCGTCGATCCGTTTTGCCGCGTGACGGCGGACGGGATCGAGCCGGCGTTCCTCGTCTATCTGACCGACATGGACGGCCACTTCCCCTCGGAAGCGCCGCCCTATCCGGTGCTCTGGGCCTCGACCGTGCCGGTGCGTCGTGCCAGGCGCGCGCCGTTCGGCGAAACGGTGGAGGTGATCTGCTGAACGACACGCCATTTCTTAAACCCACCCGGTCCATCGCGACCGGGTTTTTTTCGTCCACGAATTGCCCCCAGCACATTCAGCTTTCAGCGTTGTCGGCGAAAGCGATGCGTTTTTGTGCAGCTTTCCGGCTGAAGGTGCTTAACCGGTTGCGTTGAGCGTGGATCGGATCATCGCCCAAGCGGCACGCCCGATCGCTTCGAAAGCTCACGAAATTAGGCATTCTTTCAGTCCAACGACGACCCGTGCAGCTTGAACAATAGCTGCATGTCCGAAATCGCCGAAAGCCCGCTCCTCAAGGTTCGACCGCTCGAAGAAGCTGCGGTCAATCTGTTCTTCGCCTCGCTTTCGTCCCTCGTCGAACCGCTCGAAGCACCGGACGTGGCCGAAATCATGGTCAACGACTTCAACAACGTCTGGGTCGAGTCGCGCGGCGTGATGCGCCGGCTCGATGTGACCTTCAATCAGGCGACGCTGCAGGGCGCGATCCACGCGCTTGCGGCGTCGGTCGACAAGTCGGCCAAGGCCGGCACGTCGCAGGGGATCATCAACGGCGGCCACAAGAATTTGCGGATCGCCGCGGTGATGCGGCCGACGGCCATCGACGGCCATGCGCTCGCCATTCGCAAGCATCGCGAGAAAACGCTGTCGCTCGCCGACTACGTGAGCATGGGCGCGTTTTCCGCGGTGCACGCACGCCGGGAGGTGGAGCGCACCCTGTTCCCGCCCGGCGTGACCGACGAGGCGCTACGCCATGCCTTTACCGCGATGGTGCAAGGGCGCTGCAACGTGCTGGTGGCGGGCGGCACATCGTCGGGCAAGACCACGCTGCTGAACGCGCTAAATGCCGAGATCCCGCCCGACGAACGGGTGATCACGATCGAGGACACGATGGAACTCAAGCTCTCGGCGCCCAACCGTGTCCGGCTGCTTTCCAATCCCGACAAGGGCGTGACGACGCAAGTGCTGGTCGCGCTGTGCCTGCGGTTCCGGCCGGACCGGATCATCGTCGGCGAGGTGCGGAGCGGCGAGGCCTACGACTTCATTCAGGCGCTCAGCACCGGGCATGACGGCGGCATGGGCTCGATCCACTCGAACGACGCGCGTGGTGCATTGAGCCGCCTAGAAAGCCTCGCGATGCTGGGCATCCCGACGGGCAGCCGCTGGGAGCTCACGGACATGCGCAAGGCCATCGCCGACTGCTTCAACTATGTGATCCACATGCGCCGGACGGGCGATCTGCGCCACGTGTCCGAAGTGCTCGAGATCAAGGGTTTCAAGGACGGCGACTACGTCCTCAAACGGGTTTTCTAACTGGAGTTATCCAATGCAGAAGCAACAACACGCACTTTTCAACCGACTGCGCATGACGGCGGTCGCGACCTCTCGCGCGCTGTTCGCGCGCAATGAACTGCGCTCGACGCTGATTGCCGCCGCGCTCGCCGGTGCGGCCCCCGCCGCGCACGCCGTCGACATGTCCAGCCTCGGCGCCGCGACCGATGTCATCTGTCTGATCTCGTCGTACATCAGCGGTCCGTGGCTGTACGGCATTGGCATCGTGCTGATCATTATCGGTGCGGTCGCCATTGCGAATTCGGAAAGCAATATCGGCAAGATGATTTCGTCGGTGCTGGTGGGCCTCGGTATCGCCGCCTGCGCGCTGCCGATCGTGCGCGACCACCTCCACGTCAACTACACCTGTGCGTAATCCGACCCGGGTGAGCCGCTCGCTGTCGCTGCCCCGCCAGATGGGCGGGGCGGATCGCGGGCTGGCAATCGCGAACGGCACGCTGACGGCGCTGCTCTGCTATAGCAGCATGACGCCGACGTTCCTCGTCGTTGGGATTGCTGTGCACTGGCTGTTGCGTTGGCTGTCGACACGCGATCCTTGGTGGAAAGAGGTGCTGGTGGTCTACAACCGGTTCCCGGACGTCCACGAGCCGCTGCCGACATCGCGGTTCTCGGTTCGCTTCAAACGGCCCTACGGTTTCGATCAGGATTTGCCATGTTGAGCCCGAAAATCAAGCGGGGCCCGGTGCAGGAAGTCGCCCCATGGGCCACGATGGTCACGCCCGAGCTGGTTCTCGACAAGGACGGCTCCCTGCTGACCGTCTACAGCTTTGACGGCGTCGACGCGGACAGCCCGAACGCGTCGGACATCTCGGCGGCGCGCGACAACCTCGACCATGCCTGCAAGAACTTCGATCACCGTGTCACCGCGTGGTGGCGCCTGGCGCATCGGCGGGTCAAGGGCGAGATCGAAGGCGAGTTTGCGAACGCGATCGACGAACGCGTCGATGCGATCAACCGCGCCCATGTCAGCAGCGGCAAGTTCTTCCGGAACTCTCATTCGCTCGCCCTGGCGTTCACGCCTGAAACCGGCATCAACAAGATTTTCGAAAAGATTGCCTACCACATGACGGTCGGCGGCAAGGCGGTCCCCGTAGCTATCTGGGAGACCGTGAAGGACATGCTGTTCGCACGCAGCGCGTTCTCATTCGACATGGAGCGGATCGCGGCCGACATCAAGCGCTTCGAGTCGATTCTCGATGCGTTCAAAGGCGGCGTTACGCGACTCAAGATGAAGCGCCTGCAGTTGCAGAACGCAATGGCGTACCTGCACCAAACGGCCAACCCGTCGGTGCCCCCGCGGCGGGTCCGGTATCCGGTCACGATGCTCGACACGCACCTGACCGAAAGTTTCGTGACGTACGGCTCCGAGCATCTGATGTTCGAATCGGCGTACGGCACGCGCTACGCGAAGATCGTGTCGGTCAAGGAATGGATGGGGTTTCAGGAGGCCGCGCTTGACGTGCTGGCCGACGTCGACGCCGAGCTCGACGTCTGCGTGATGTTCCGCTTCCTGTCCGCGAGCAAGGCGCAGGCCTACATCGACAAGATCCGCAAGTTCTACAAGGTCGCCGCGTTCAACCCGGTCGCGGTGCTGAAGGCGTACTTCGCGAAGGAAGAACAGAAGAACGACGAAGGCCGGGAAATGCTGGCCGAGGAAGCCGAGAAAGCCCTGGCAAAACTGATCGCGGACGGCCAGCAGTACGGGTTCGCGAATATTTCGGTAGTGGTTTATGGGGACTCGATCGAGGAATGCGACGACATGACCCGCGAAGTGGTCGGGCGTATCGGCAACGCGGGCTTCGGCGTGATCGTGGAGACGCGCAATCTCGCGGCCGCGTGGGCGACGACGATGCCGGGGCGCTGGGATCAGCAAAAGCGCCTGCAGTTCGTCGAGACGCCAGCCGTGTCGGACATCGCGCCGCTGCGCGGCGTCGCCGAGGGGCATGCGCTCAACGACTGGCTGACGCAGCAATCCGGCGTGAAAACCGGTCCGCTCACATTGCTGCCGACCCGCCACAAGACGCTGCAACGGGTGAGCCTGCATCATCCGGGCGGCAAGTCGCACACGCTCGTGATCGGCCCGATCGGCGCCGGCAAGTCGGTGTTTCTCAACTTCCTCGTCTCGCAGGCCGGCCGTCACAAGGCCCGCCGCATCCGCTTCGACAAGGATCGCTCGACACGCATTCCGACCGTGCTCGCCAACGGGCGATTCGTCGATGCGACCGGCCGGTTCGAAGCGGCGACCTCGGTGAACCCGCTGTCGTTGCTGGCCGATTCCAAGCACTACACCTACGTCGCCGAATGGGTGCAGATGGCTATCGAAGATGACGATTTCCGCTGCACGCCGCAGCAGCAAAGCACGATCTACGAAGCGGTCGCTACGTTGGGCGAGGGCTACACGCCGGAGTTCTGGACGCTGTCGAACCTCACGACGCTCCTGGCGATCGAGTTGCGTGAACGCCTGCAGATCTGGACCAAGGGCGAAAAGAACGGGCGCTTCTTCGATCACGTCGAGGATGCGTTCTCGTTGTCCGACGACATATCGATCGAGATGGGCGACCTGTTCCAGAACTACCCGGTCGCGGCCGCGCTGTTCATGGACTATGCGTTCTACCGGATCTCGCAGTGGCTTGACGGCAAGCGCTACACGATCATCGAAGTGGAAGAGTGCGGTTTCTTCTTCCAGTACCCGCGCTTCTACCAGCGCCTCGAGATCTGGGCCGTGACGATCCGGAAGCTCAATGCGACGTTGCTGCTCGCGACCCAGTCGCTCGGTCAGCTCGCGCGCGTGCCGAATTTCGAGATTCTCAAAGAGAACATCCCGAACATCTTCTATCTGCCGAACAAGGACGCGCGAACCACGAAGCACTTGTATCGCGACGTGTGCGGATTGACCGACGACCAGATCGACATGATCTCCAACGCGGTGCCAAACCGCGACTACCTGTGGGTGACGCCCGACCACTCGCGAATGTTGCAGGCTCAGTTTCCGAAGGAAGCGCTCGCGGTGCTGCGCTCGGACGGCGCGGCGCAGCGTGTGCTCGACAAACACTATGCTTCGGGCTCGCCGCATTGGCGCGAGGCGTATTTGCAAGAAATGCTGACTCTCGACTGACAGGTGAACCAATGAAACGCATGCTCCGTTCCGCCGTGTTCGCGGCGACTCTCCTTGCGACCCAATATGCATCGGCAACCGGAATTCCCGTCTTCGACGTTGCCAACTTCGGCCAGAACGTCATTACCGCGGCGAAGGCCGTGAGCGGGGAGATCTACCAGAACACCAACATCATGTACCAGTACCAGATGATGGCGAACCAGCTGTTGCAGGCGACCAAGCTTGATCCGTCGGCGATGAAGGCCCAGTTCGACCAGATCTCCGGCGACATCTCCAAGATCAAGAACCTGAACAGCACGCTCAAGAACCTGTACGGGAGCCTGACTGACGACGGTCAGTGGCTGTCGCAGGTGCAGACGCTGATCGCGCGGTCGGGAAAGAGCAACGACCAGTGGTTTTCCGACATGAACACGCTGTACCAGCAGAACGACAAAGTCGCGAAGAATCTGTTCAACATGGGCACCAGCATCATGTCGCATACCGACGATCTGGCGAAGCGTCGCCAGGACCTGCAGTCGCAGCTGTCGCTGTCGCCGACCGCACAGGCGACGGCCGAGCTGACGACCCACTACCTGGACATCGTGACGAGCCAGAACGCGGATCTGCTGCAACTCAATGCGGCGAAAGCCCAACACGATGCGCAAGAGCAGTCGCAGGCCCTGCAGGACCGGAAGGAGAGGGCGGCGGCCGGTCAGAAATTCATTCAGCAACAGGACGCCGAGCGGGCGGCCTACGGCTTTGGAAAATAAGGGGCGGCGATGACGGCACGATGGTTCCGCCGCCTGCTGGCGGCACTGCCCCTCAGCGCGGCGCTGATGGCCGTGGCCCCGCCGAGCTGGGCCGATGGCGCGACGACCATCACAGTGGGCGGCATCAGCATCCCGGCGCCCACCTCCGTGGTGTCGCCCGGCGCATCGGGCGGCGTAGGGGCGACGGTTGCGCCGGGTGAAGTCGCTGCGGGTGCCGATCGCGCGATGAAGTCGATCGGCGGGCTGATTGGCACGTTGATCCAGAGCGCCGTCGAGGCGAGTCAGACCATCCATGACGAATCGGACAAGTTTGCGGGCGCCTTGGCGGTGATCACGATTGTTATCGCGGGCGTCCGATTTGCGTCGACAGGTAATGCGATTGTCGCTTGGGGCCAGATTCTCGAGGATCTTGCGATGCTCGGTATCTTTGCCTCTCTATACATGGGTTATCAGTCGTTTGCCACCGGCTTCTATGGTTGGTTCGTGAATCTGTCCACCAAGATAGCAGGCGCGGACATCACGAATGTCGTTAGTGCGATGTTTCATGCGAGCGGGACACTGTTCGATGATTTTGTCCAGTCTTTCGCGGGCGCCGCGTGGTACGAATACCCCGCGCACCTGGTCGCGGTCATCCCGCTCTTGCTGGCGTTTGTCGTGCTCATTCTGGCCGGCCTCGTCTTTCTGTACTACAGCTATGTCGGCCTGATTCAGATGGCGATCGGCGCGGTGATGGGCCAAGTTGCGCTCGCGTTGGGGTTCTCCGAGTTCACCCGTGGTTTCTTCAAAACGTGGCTCGACTACATGATCAGCGCGGGCATGTATGTGGTCGTTGCGGCCTGCATGCAGCGGCTAGTGGGGGGCTCGCTGGCGACGGCGATTTCGACGGCGAGCGGGCTGGGCCTGAGCACGCCCATGGCGGCCACGAATGTGATGAGTTTGGCGATCTTCATGCTGTTGCTCGCGTTCGAGATCCCGAAGATGGCGAGCATGTTCGGCGGCGGCGCCAACGCGAGCGGGTCGGCCCTGGGCAAGGCGGCGAAGCTGGGAACCAAACTCGCGACTAGCTTTATCCCATGAGCACAACACCGTTGCATGCGCCGATCGCGGCCGACACGTTACTCGAGCGCGCCGCGCGCCGGATCGAGCTGCTTGAGCAAACTGCCAACGAATCGACGAAGGCCGAGTTTGCCCGGAAGTGGCTCGCGCTCGCCGAGCGGTGCGCAGCGTGGTTCTCGTCGATGCCGCTCAGTCCGGAGTTGTACCGCGAGCCGGGCGGCGCCTTCCGGTGCACGATCGAGACCGCGTTTTACGCGATGCGGCTGGCGGGCGGGCAGAAGTTCGGCACGAACCTGCCCTCGGAAAAGCGCCGGCGGATCGAGCCGCAATATAACTACGGCGTGTTTCTGGCGGCGATCTGTTCGCGGCTGGATGAACCGTATCGGCACTTCGAAATCGTGCGGGACGCCGACATGCAGGTATGGAGTCCGCCGGTTCACGGCGCAGTCGGTCCGTGGCTCGGTGCGAGTCCGTACCGGGTGGTTCGCCGCGCGACCCCGTTGCCCGTCGAGCGGATGCGAACGGGGATGCTCGCGCAGCAGCTCATCGGCAGCGAGTTGCTTGCGGGGCTCGACGTGGAAGTGCTGGCCGAGGTGTTCGGGGCCATCAACCCGAACCCGAGTCCGATGGACGCGGAATCCCTAACGCACAAGGTCGTGCGTCAGGCCATTTCAACGGCGGCCGAGTTCGATCGCAAGGCGCAACGTGCGGTATTTGAGCCCGTCCAGTTCGAGGTGCCGTCGGCGATCCACGTCGCCGCGCAGCTTGAGCCCGTTCAAGCGGCAGCGCCGTCTGCCCCCCAACCGGCACCGGCACCGACGCCGGTTCCTGCGGAGCCGGCACTAGCTACGTCCCCCGAAGTACGTCCCGACGCCGCGAGCGGCCGGCCACCAGCTGCACCGATGAATCCCGGTGCGGCATCGAGCCGGCCTCCGACGGAAAGCCAGACAACGGGATCTGCGGAACCGCCTCAGCAGGCATTCGAAGAGGTCTTGAAGGGCGCGCCGCGCATGATCGTTGAACTATTCCGCGCACTGCGTCAGGACGTCCAGGCGGGCAAGGCAAAGGTGCAGTGGAGCAACATGGGGCTGGTGTTGCCTAAGCGCCTCGTCGGTAGCTACGGCGTCGCAAGCGACACGTTAATCGAGCATCTTCGCAAGCGCTCGCTGTTGCTGGGCAACGAGCCGACAGAAATTACGATCGCACCGCGCGCGGGCGAGCTGATACTGGAGCGCACCACTTGAATAGCTACATCAACCATTTCCGGCCGATCTTCGAGTTGCGCGCCGTGCTCGCGTGGCTGCTCGCTGTCGTGGTGCTGCCGATGTCCGGGATGCCATATGGTTGGGCATTCGCGCTGTTCGGACTGGCAATCCTTGTGTTGCGGGGAGGGCAAGTCTGGCGAGCGCTGAAATTCCGCATGGCGATTTCGACCAAGTGGCTGACGACGCTCGATGTGCCGAAGCTGCTGGCGATCCAGAAACGGATGCGTGCCGAGGCGAACGCGATGTATCTGGGCATCGGCTACGAATGGACGCAGAAGCATTGCCAGATCGCGCACGACATCCTGCGGATGCCGACCACCGATATTCCGGGGTTGCCCGCGTGGCTACCGAAAACGAAGCCCGGCCGGAAAGTCGAAGCGTTGATCGAGCAGCTGTTCGCGCCGAAAGACAGCATTCGCGATCTGATGCCGCAGGGCTCGTCGTGGATTCATGGCATGGAGCCGAAGAAGGGACTCGTACCGTTCCACTACAAGGCGATGGGCGGCCACACGCTCGTCGGCGGCACCACCGGCGCCGGCAAGACGCGGACGTACGAGGTGATTTCGACGCAGGTGATCCATCTGGGCGACGTGCTGCTGATTGTCGATCCGAAGAACGACAAGGAATGGAAAGAGCGCGTCGAGCGGGAGTGCGAGCGCGCCGGCCGCAAATTCCTGTACTTCAATCAGGCCAAGCCGTCCGAGTCGATCCGCCTCAATCCGATCGAGAACTGGAGCCAGCCGTCCGAAATCCCGAGCCGCATCTCGCAGCTGATGGAAGAGGGGCCGTTCCGCGACTTCGCCTTCCTGTTCATCGACCGGGCGGTCAAGGGCGAGCTGTACATCGGTGACAAGCCGACCCTGCGGTCGATCCTGAAGTACGCGCAGTCGGGTATCACCACGTTGCTCGAAAGAGCGCTCAAGCGATTCTTCATCGAGCGAGGGCTGACGGATTGGGAATCGCTCGTCGCCGCCGACGTCAATAAGATCGCGCAAAAGGCGGGCGCATCGCGGGTCGACGGGATGATCGCGCTCTACCAGGCGCGATTCGCGACGCTGGATCAGGGCCACGAGACGCTCGACGGACTGATCGCGACACACGTGCATGACCGCGAGCACTACATGCGGATCATCGCATCGGCGTTGCCGCTGTTGCAGATGCTGGCAACCGGCGAAACCGGTCTGATGCTCGCGCCGAAGGCCGACGATTTTGACGACGAGCGCGAGATCTGGGACATCGACAAGATCATCAAGCAGAAGGCCGTGCTGTACATGGGCCTCGATTCGTTGTCGAACAACATCGTGCAGAAGGCGATTGCGTCGATGATCCTGGCCGACGTCGCGGCGGTGTGCGGCACGATCTACAACTTCTACGATTCGCCGCCGGAGGTGGTGCTTATCATCGACGAGATCGCCGAGGCGATCAACGAGCAGGTGATTCAGGTTTTGAACAAGGGGCGTGGCGCGGGCTTCAAGGCGTTTGTTGCGTTCCAGGCGCGGGCGGACCTCGAGGCCAGACTCGGAAACGCCGCGAAAATGCTGCAGGTTTTGGGCAATCTGAACAACCAGATCATCTTACGCTTAGAGGACAGTGACACCGCGCAGTGGTTCTCCGACAAAGTCGGTGAGACCGCAATTCGCAATCTCGTGATGTCGAGCAGTACGAGTTCGGGCAGCGAGGCGCATGTCGGTGAATTTACGGGATCGGTGACGCGCTCGCTCCAACTGGAAAAGGTGCCGCTGATCCCAACCCGCCTGATCCACGGGCTTCCGAACCTGCAATATTTCATGCGGATATCGGGTGCCTCGGTCTATCAGGGCCGCATTCCCATCCTGAAAGGTTGAAAACCTACGCATGTCTGCCGTATTTAGAAAAATCATCCGCGATCACAAGCTTTCGGCTCGCCTGAATCCGGTTTTCACGTTCGCTCCCGAGCTGGAACTCGTGTGCACGCGCGTGGCCGACTTCATCGGTGAGCACTTTGTCGGCAAAGCGGAGTCGCTCGTCAAGGAGATGCTGGTCGACGGACTCGAAAGCTACAAGCGCGTCCGCAAGACCGGCGAGCCGCACGTGGCATTCATGCAAGGGCTGTTCGCACCGGCGCACTTGCTGTACGCGCGCCGGTACGTCGCCCGGGAAGGGGAGCGCTATCACGTCTGGTCGCCGATGTTCGAGCCGATCCCGGTGTTCGAGGCGCGGCATTCCGCGCTGGCGACCGAAATGGTCGACGAGCGCTGTCCCGAGAACATCAGCCAGCGCTCGGCGGCATTCCAGTTGGCTGCGCGCGCGCTGACCGGCGAGCATTTTCGACTCTACTTCGAGGGATACGATGTCGCTCACACCTTTTCTGATAGCGACGCTCACTAGGCTCGACGCTTCCGTTGTGCGTCGCGCGATCAGTACGGCGGCGGCGCAAGACGATCCCGGAGCGCCGGTACCCACGGAGTTCACCCGCGGGCAGCAGGCGATGGCGTACGCGCTGGCGCTGTTCATCCGCCGCCGACCGCTGCATTTCTACGTCGGGCTCGCCGGGCTGGTTGCCTTCCCGATCTACCTGGCCGTTCGCCTCGTGATGGGGCTGATGGCAATGTGGGGGGGCACACATGGCGGGTAGCCGATTCGTCCGGCACGCGAAGGTCTGGTTCTTCTTTGTGCCGCTGATAGGGGGCATCATTCTGCCCGCCATCCCGGACCCGGCGCTGTTCACCATCCCGGACGCGGAAGCGAGCTCGGTCACGGCGATAGTAGGCGAAGATCGAGCCGACGCCGCGATCGAGTCGACCAATCGCTCCTTTCGGCGCTACTTCGTCGAGTCGGGACTGGTGCGCACCACGGTCTCAGAAACGAGGGAAGGCACGCTCAACGACGGTGGGGTTTCGAACTTCGCGCATACCTGGGTGCAGAATTTCTGGAGGATGGTCTACCGGGCGGTGTACCGGGCAACCGTGATGAAGCTCTGGCTGCTCGGCACGATTGTCTTTGGAGTCGCGATGTTCGTCGATGGTGTCGTGCGTCGGAAGATCCGAGCCGCAGCGGCGGGCTACGCGAGTCCCGTCTCCTTCCATCTGGCTGCCCATGGGCTGTTGACCGTGTTCGGCGCGGCCGCCACGGTACTGATCTTGCCGGTCCCCGTCCTGGCCCCGTACTGGATCGTGGCCGCCGCCGCCATTGGCGTGCTGCTCTGGAACGCCGCGTCGTCGTATCGCTGACCTTCCGGCGGAAAGCTACCCGGAAAACGCGAGCTTTCCGCCTGAAGCCCCTTAACCGGTTAAGGGGCTTCAGGCGACCTCAGCGGCGTAGATCGACGGTCTCCAGCCATCTTGACGGCCGCCCACACAACCGAGACGGCCGGCAAATGTCTGCCGGTCACCAATTTGCTCAGTTTACGGAAGCCCGCCCGGATATCGCTTGGGCTTTCCGCGCGCGTATACGGGCGCAAGGCCCTGTCCCGAAAGCCCCTCGAAATCGTGCATGTTTCAGTGCCCCGGTACCCCCTCGTCCTCGCAAAAATAGTCCCATGCCGCGTGTGCGGCGACGATCAACCAACCTGGGACATCCCGAATGAGCACGATCAACGAAGCGACGCCTCTCATCGACGGCGAAACCGCAACGCCGGTGACTACCGACACGACCGTCCCGGCTGCTGCTGGAGCGGCGGACGCCGGTGTGGGTGCCCCCGGTCAGCGCGATGACCTTGCCCGACCGTCGACCGACGGCGCTGACGATGGCGAGCTCGAGCGCGAGCTGGAGGAGATGGAGAAGGCGGCGACCACTCTTCATAAAGAGGGGATCATCAGCGATTCGGAGGTCGAGGAAAAGCGCGAGCAGGTCGCGCGCACGCGCAAGCTGTTCAAGGAGCTGCCGCCGGAGGAGCGTGCGGCGATCATTCGGCGCCGCCGCGAGATCGGCCGTGAGCTGATGCAAAAGCAGTTGTCGGGCGCGGCCGTCGTGAGCGCTGTGGTTCGCTTGAACCATACGCGGCTCAAGCCGCTGTTCGAACAGTGGTGGCCGTATCTGAACCGGATGAGCATCAACATGCAGCGATTCGGCCGGTCGACTTTCGGGGTCGAGGATCAGGAGGTCGTCACGACGTGGCTGGAAGCGCAGTTGAAGAATCTCGAGGAGTACGTGGCGGAGCAGTTGGAAGTCGCGCGCGGATTCCGCGAAAGAACCGAGGCGACGTTGCGCGAGAGCGGCGATATCGTGTTTTCGCCGACGATCACGAAGCCGTCGCTGGTTGTCGAGGTCGAGGCATACACCCGCTTCTCGTACCGCCTGCTGACGCTCATCATGAAGTTCGATCAGGTGATGGATCACTTCGACTTCCTCGTGTGGAACGGTTTGCGCGATCAGTCGGACGTCGATGAAGAAACTGGACGCTTCCTCGGCAAGTTCCATCCGATCGGTCTGCGAGGCTATATGACCCACCTGCGCCTGATGACCACCGTGCGCGGCCGGTAAGGCAAAGCGGTCCGTGCCATGCTCGACGAGCTGAACCCCCAACAGCGTGAGGTGGCACTTCTGCGCCGCCACTGCCTCGCGATCGCATGTCCGGGCGCGGGCAAGACCAAGACGATCGCGGCGAAGGCCGCGCGCTTGCTCGATGACCCGACTGCCATGGTCGGCGCAGTGACTTTCAGCAAGGATGCCGCGGTGGAACTGCGCGATCGGATTCTGGCGGTCGCGGGGCCCGGAGCGAAGCGACGCCTGATCGCCGGGACATTTCACTCGTTGGCATTTCGGCAACTCGGGCAACCTGGCCGCGAGCGTCGCGATATCGCCTCCGACGGCGATCGCCTCGGGATGCTAGGACGTGTGATCGTGGAGTTGGGTCTTGACTGGAAAGTCGAAGAGGCGGTGCCGATCATCGAGCGCATCAAGACCAACTTTGGCCAGGTGGAAGCCGGCACGTCGGACGCGCAACTGTACAACGCCTATCAGGACGCGCTCGAGCGCAATGGCAAGATCGACTTTCAGGACATGCTGCGGCTGGCGGTGGCAGGCATGGAAAGCAATGAGATACGTCCCTACAGCTTCACGGATCTGCTCGTTGACGAGTTTCAGGACACCGACCCGCTGCAGTACCGATGGGTCGAACTGCATGCCCGCGCTGGCGCCCATGTGACGGTCGTCGGTGACGATGACCAGAGCATCTATGGCTTCCGCGCCGGGCTCGGATATCGCGGCATGGAGCGCTTTGCCGGCACGTTCGACGCCCAGAAGATCGTGCTCGGCAGCAATTACCGGTGCCGGGCCGAAATCCTGTCGGCGGCGGACCGGGTAATCCGGAACAACGCCGACCGCATTCCGAAAGTGCTGCGCGCGGAGCGCGGCGAAGGGGGCGGCGTCGGCAGCCAGCGCTTCGAGGACGAGTATGCTGACGCAGTCGCCGCAGTTGAAGCCCTGCGGCCGGTGCTCGCGGCCGGAAAATCCTGCGCGGTCCTGGCCCGTACGAACCGTATTCTCGATCCGATCGAGGCGGTGTGCCGGTCGCACGGCGTACCGTACTACCGGGCGTCGGGAGGCTCGGTGCTCAACCGCCCGCAAGGCGCGCTGATGTGCAACCTCCTCGAAATTGTCGAGGGACGTAAGCAGAACGGCGTCGACGCGGTGCTGGCCCACATGGGCATGAGATCGCACGATCTTGCGATGCTGCACCGGGACATGGGCGCAGAGTTCGTGCAACGGCAGAAGAAGGATCTCGTCGCGCTTGGGCTGTCCGAAGATACCGCGACGGCGTACCGGGCGTTCATGAAGCGTCTGGCGGAGTGGCAGTCGCTGTGCGAGCGCGAATTCTATTCGCTCGCGCTCGAAGGCGTTTTCGAGTGGATGATGAGCTACGCGAAGGGCGATCAGGCAATCCGTGCGATTCAGGGCACCTACGACGTGATTAGCCGATTGAACGGGCTGTTCTCGGAGCGGATCGATTTCCTCAAGCGCGACAACAACAAGCCGGTTGATGGCGCGCTCGTGCTCACTACCATGCACAGCTCGAAGGGGCTGGAGTGGGACCACGTGTGGATCAGCCGGGCGGAAGAGGGCGTGGTGCCCGACGAGAAAAGCCCGGAGTCGGAGGAGCGGCGCCTGTTCTACGTGGCGATGACGCGGGCGCGTGACAGACTCGTGATCTCGACCATCAAGAAGAATCCTGTATCGCGGTTTGTGATCGAGTCGAAGATCGACTGATCGACGCTGTAAAGCAATCGGCCGCCCAGGGGCGGCCGATCGTTGCCACGAAGCCGGCCTTATTCGTCGGCGTGCAGCTTGAGTCGGAGTTCGTAGTGCGCATCCGGGAACGGCACCGTCGCAGTCTTACCTTGCGCGACGGTAGCCGTGAGCTTCACCGGCTGCAGGCCGGCGGTCTCGACCACCTCGGACTTGCACGGCCCGGCATCGACCAGCTTGATGTCGGCGAGCGAGGTATCGCTAGCCTCGATCGCGAATTGGACCTGGCCGTTCTGTGCCGTTACCGGGCGAACGGTCAGCGAGCGGCCGACGAACTTCTGGTTGCTCTGGAGCGTGAACGACGCACCCGACGCCGTGCATGTTGCGTAGCCGACGCTCGTTCCGGACGCGAAGTGGAGCGGCGTCGAGTTCTCGACCGGTGCCATCACCATGGTCGATCCTGACATGATCGTGTGGCCGTCTTGCCGCCAGTCGACGTCGACGATTTGCAAGGTGGGCGCGGCGTGTGCGACGGCGGTAGCCAGCATGGCCCCGATCGCCAGAATATGGGATTTGAGCTTCAAGGTTTCTCCTTTCGGTGGTGGTTAAAGCGCGATTGCTGCCTCGACCGGTACGGTGGATTCCGCCGGTGCTAATTGTTGCACGGGGTTTGCGGCGTTTTCGATCACCCGTTCCCGCGCGACACGACTGATCTGGCCGTCGAGCGCGGCGTTCGGGCCTAGCCGGATCGTCCCGCAGTAATAGACGTTGCCTTTCACACGCCCGTTGATTTCCAGCATCTCGCGCGCATGCACATCGCCTTCGACGGCCCCGTCGACGCGCACGTACTCGCCCTGGATCCGACCTTTCACCATCCCGCCTTGCCCGACGTGGAGCAGACCGGCGGTCGAGATGATGCCGCCGTTGACGAGCGCGAACGTGCTGACGCCGTGGTCGAGGATCAGGTCGCCATGGATCACCGCGCCGGCGGCGAGAAGAGTGACGTTGAGCGATTTCGATTTCATGCGGGCCTCGATCAGAAGAGCTGGACATCGCCGGACTTGGCGGCGGTCGGCGTTTTGGCGGACGGTGCGGGCGCAGCATCCGGTTGTGTTGCCGGCGCAACGTGCTTGCGCGGCATGGCGTGGTGGACCGGGCGGGGCGGATGGGGCAGTTCGGTCGACTCACCGTCCGTTTGCGGTTGGGCTGCCGTCTGCTTCACGATTGCCGGCTGCGGCTGCGGCTGCGGCTGCGGCTGCGGCTGCGGAATGCGCGCTTGCATGGCCGGTTGAGCAACGGCCGTGGCTGACGCGGTCACTGTCTGGACCGGGGGCGTTGCCGAACGGCGGGGCACATGAATTGGCGACGCCTCAGCTTGCGCGATGTCGCTGACCGGCGACCGGGCGGCGGACGCAACTGGGGCGCGCGCGGTCAAGGCGCTCGGGTCGATTTTTGCCATCGCTCCCGCAGGCGGATTGCTGTCGCCGCCGAGTTCGGCCGACGTCAGTGCACGAGGCGCGACCGCGTCGGCTGGGCTGGCGCCTTGCGGCGCGTCGGCGCGCGAAGGCGGCGGTGCAACGGTGGCCGCCGGCGCATGATGGGCGGCCGTGTGCATGACCCGCCACAGCTTGGCCGCGCTGACTCCCGCGGTGCCTGCCGCCATCGCGACTGCAACGACGATCGCTGTGGGTTTGGCGAGACGTCGGCACCGGGGCATCACACGGCCGATCCACGGGCGACCAGAAGTGGATCGCTCGGGCGCCGGCAGGGCGGCCATCGCCTTGGTGTGGCTGGTGATGTCGATCACGATGGGTTGCGACGCGTACTGCTCGTGCAACGCCTGAATTTCTCGTAGGTCCATGGATTCCCTCACTGGAATGTAGGTCGAGCGTAGCCGTCCGACGCCAAAGTCAAGGTCGCCGGAGAAATAGGGGAGAGGGCTGTTACCGGTCAGGCGTCGCGCAGCGAACCGTCGAAGTCGTACTGGTCGGTGTCGGGCACACAGAGCAGGGTGATGTGCTTGATGCGTCCTTCGGCGTTGGCGAGAATCGTGGCGCGGTCTTGTGCGGTGATCTTGTCGGCAAGCACGGCCTCCATCGTCGAGACGAACAGGCGGTCGTACTGCGTGAGGCAGCGCACCAGCAGACCGGCAAGCGGCCGCGTGATTTCCAGATTGATGGACTCGGACGGGAGCTCGATCTTGCGGGCGTTGTGCTTTTCCACCCAGGCCGTTGCCTTGCGCAGCCACTCCGATACGTCTCGCAGCGCGATTTCGAGCGCCCGCGTCTTGCCGCCGCGGGCGACGGCAATCTTGGATGCGCAGAAGTTGTAGTCGCCGCGAATGAACGTCCGGGCGAACTGAGATCTGTAGCGAAGTTCTGTTTTCGAATCCGACGTCGGGATGATCCGCGCGATACGCGTATCACTCGTCAGTCGTTGGATTGGCTTCAAGCCACTTGCGGTCGGCGCGGACTCCACGGGGGTATTTGAAACCGGTGGAGCAGCAGACGGGGACGGTTCCTCGTGAGGATCGGGCGGTAATTCCAGAACGGCGGCCATGATGCTTTTGGGTGGTCTCTCTCACAGATGATTGTGCGGGAACCCAATCAGCCGGTTGGCGGCAAAAGCTGGCCTGTTTTCGTGAGCTTTTGAGGAATTGCGGTTCGGAATTTCGTCAATACTGACTCTACTTCTCGCGTCTCAGACGCATCGACACAGACTTCGAAGCCCGAAGTCCATCTACTGTCTAAGCCGTGCCATTGGGCATGCTCCGGCTGGTTGGCAACCAGTGTGGAATCTTTCTGTTGATGAGCGCCTCGCCCGCGCTTCCCATCTTTCAGTCATAAAACTCGTCGCTGGCCGCATTCAGTTGCGCCGTGACGTCGTTCGAGCCCCGACATTGGGTGTTCTCTCTCCAGGCCCCGTCTGGGTAGAACGACTGTAGTCGACTGAGCCGTGATCCTGCGGCGGAATGAATATTCCGAAAATGGGCTGTAGCGCAGCGTGACCATGCTGTGCGAGGACGACCTAACGTTCTCTCTATGAGCCGACCGGCTCCCTGAGCACCACGTCCCCGGAAGGGACGTGGTGCTTGGGTCATTTAACCGAATCCACGAAGCGCGTTCCTCTGCCGAGGAACGCGCTTTTTTTCGTCCTTTTTCTGCCCCGGAGGTGCGTGTGCTTCCCAATCGTCTCAACTCCCGGATTGCCGGCGTGATCAGTCAAACGATCGCCGACGAAAGGTCGACCACCGACACGACGACACCCGCCTGGCGGGAGCGTTGCGAAGTGGCCCAGGTCGCGATGTTCACCGACTCCGACCGCCGGATTCTTCTGTCCAGTATCGCCCACCGCCGCGGAGAGGCGGCCGCCAACGCGCTCGAGCAATCGGCGGACGCGTTGCGCACCCAGGCGATCTTCCAACTTGCGAGGAAACCTTCATGAATGCAGTTGTCAGTTTGATCGGCGGCCCCGTACGGAGCGTCGTCGAAGAGCGGGCGATGCGCCCGCCCGTGATCGGGAAGATCCGGCCCGGCATCAAGGTCCTGACCTCGGCCGCTCGGGGCAATCCGGATGCGGTTGCGCTATACGAGGAGATGGTGGCCGCCGGTGACTCGTTTGAGACGATCGGCAAAGCGATCGAATTCCGTTGTCGGCTCAAGCATGCGCTGGCGCCGCGCAACACCGATTACTTCACGTGCCGCCGCTCGGACTTCAACAATCCGGACGTCGCCGACGAGATTCTCCGGCTCTACGGTGAGAATCGAGGGCAGGGCATCCGGCTCTACCGCTTCCCCGTGCTATTCGCCTTCAACGACTGGATGCAAAACATCCCGAATGAGATGGCAGCGTGGGGCTCGAGCGGTCGGAAGTACTTCTCGCAGTACGGACCCGATGGTCTGCGCTACTGCAAGACGTATGCAAAGGTCGAGCGCGATCCGCGGGCACAGCGTGCCGCTCGCCATTTCGGCGGCCGCGACGTGATTTTCCGGCAGGATGATGCGATTCCCGATGGCATCTGCAACCCTGAGCAATGCCCGCAGTACCAAAGCCGGCAATGCAACCTCGGTGCCCAGTTCATCTTCGCCATTCCCGATATCAAGGGACTGGGTTTGATTGAACTCCCGACGAACTCGATCTACGTCCTGCAGAAAGCATACGCGGCGATGAAGACGGTCCAGCTGGCTCGCGGCAAGCTGACCGGCACGAAGTTCTGGATCTCGAAGCGGGAATTCGACATCACGCGGATCAACGAGGCGGGCGACGCGGTGCGTCAGATGCAGATGCTGACCGTGCTCGATGCGGATATCGACATCGGTGCACTGCTCGACGGTGCCGAGGACGCCACGGCAGCGATCGAAGGCGCCGGGCGGCCCACACTGCCCGACTCTGGCAGCACGGTGATTCAGCTTCACCCGTCGGAGGGAGAAAGTCCCGCCATGCGCGCTGATCAGGCTGTAGCCGCCGACGGCCCCCCCGAGTCGATGGACGAAAAGCGCCATCGCATGCAGGACCTGCTGCAGCGCCTTCGCTTCGTTGAGGAAGACCAGCGCAAGGCCTTTCGCATCTACGGCCACTTCCGATACGGACGCGGCTGGGTGGAGCGCCCCACCGACGTCGACAAGATGATCGCGAGGCTGACGATGGCACTGGAGGACCCGACTTCACTTCAAAGTGAAATCGGAGCCGCGGTCGAGTCGTACCACGGCACGTAAATGACACCCCTTTCGCCGGCCCTTTGGGGCCGGTGTCCTTTTCTACAGCGCGATCCGGAGAGCCCTTCAGCAAAGCAATTTGCTCCAGTGCTTTCGACCCCGTGTCCCACGCATCGAAATCGTCCGCGCAAGCGGCATCTTTTTGACCCATCCCTCTGGAGGATCCCATGCGCCGTATCGGCAACATCACGGCGTTTTTCGGCGCCGCCGACGTGTTCAGTAATTGGCACCCGTGCAGTTTCACGTTCCACGACGTCACCTTCAACTGTGGCGAACAATTCATGATGTACGCAAAGGCCATGCTGTTCGATGACCACGCAACAGCGAAAGCAATCCTGTCGTCGACGTCGCCACGCGAGCAGAAGCGGCTTGGCCGTTCGGTACGTGGTTTCGACGAGGCTCGTTGGATTACGGCGCGCGAGAAGATCATGTTCGTCGGCTGTCGTGAGAAGTTCCGACAGAACGAAGCGCTCGCGATCGCGCTGCGCGCGACGGGGACGTCGGTCCTGGTAGAGGCGAGCCCGTATGACCGGATCTGGGGCGTCGGGCTCGGCGAACAGGATCCTCGCATCGCTGATCCGTCCGCTTGGCTGGGGTTGAACCTGCTCGGCAAGGCGCTCATGCACGTGCGGGACGCGCTTTCTCGGTCGTAACTTTCCTTCTTGCGCCGGATGCCGGCGCAGACCTATCTCTGGCTGCCTGCGGGTGGCCTTTTCTTTTTCTGGAGGCGTTGATGAAGATCGCGCATTTTTCTGACTTGCATTACGCGCCTGAACACCTCGACGAGGCGGACCGGTGTTTCAGCTTCGCGGTCGCAGATGCGATCGCGCGCGGCGCGCAGCTGGCGGTGATCTCGGGTGATTCGACCGATCATCGCCTCGATGCACACGCGCCGGCGCTGCATGCGTTGGCGACGCAGGTGCATCGGCTTGCCGAAGCGATGCCGGTGATCATGCTGCAAGGGACGTTTTCGCACGAGCCGCCGGGCACACTCGACAACTTCGCGTTGATGGGCGCTCGCTATCCGGTACTCGTGGCCGACCGAATCTGTCAGGTCGTGCTGCTGGATGGCCGGTTCCGTGTGTCCAGCGGGCCGGTGTTTAGCGACGGCGACCTGCTCGATTTCGCTGGGCTGAATCCCGATGCTGCGTTCACCTGTTTGCCGACCCTCAACAAGGGAGATCTCGCGCTGAAGGTCGGATCGCTCGGCGCGTCGACCGTCGTGGGCGACATCCTCGCGGGCTACCTGTCGGCGGCCGGGCGGATCAATGCGCGGTTTCGGGCGATGGGTGTGCCGACCGTGGGCATTTCTCACGGCACGGTCTCGGGCTGCGTGACCGAGCACGGTGTCACGATGGCCGGCTTCGACCATGAATTCGGCCTCGGCGCGCTGTTCGACGCCGAATGCTCCGCGTTCATGTTGGGCCATATCCACAAGGCCCAGTCCTGGGATCAGGCCGGGCATCGCGTGGCCTATCCGGGCTCGATCGGGCGCTTCCACTATGGCGAGGAGGGAGACAAGGGCTACCTGCTCTGGGACGTGGAATCCGATGGCGCGATGTCGCAACTGGTCGCAACGCCGTCGCGCGAGATGGTCTATGTCGAGTTCGACGGCCCGCCCGACGCAGAGCGGCTTGCTGCGCTGGCGGCGGAATCGGTCGGGAAATTCATCCGGGTTCGCTGGCAGATCGATGAGGAACACAAGCAACTCGTCGACCGCAAGGCGATCGAGGCGATGTTCGTTGGCGCCGCCGGCCTGAAGCTGGAACCGCGGGTGCTGCCGGTGATGCGCAGCCGTGCCGAGGGGATCAGTAAGGAGCCGACCGTCGAAGCGAAGGTGGCCCGATGGTGCGAGCTGACCGGCATCGAAGCGTCGCCCGTGCTGGACCGCCTGCAACTGCTCGACACCGGGGATGCGGAAATGATCGCGGCCGCCGTGCTCGACCGCCTGACGCTCGGCGACGAGCCGCAGGACGAAGTTGATGCGGGGGAGGAAGGGACGAATGTGATCCCGCTTCCGGTCGTGTCGGCCGAGCCTGTCGAACCTGTCGCGATCGCCGCCCAGCCTTCGTCGTCGTTGTCGTGGCTTACGGATGATCTGTTCGCCACCTGACGATCGCCATTCATGAACGGTCGATGCGGCCGTCTCCTTTGAACACCGTCGTGTTCCGATAGCCGCCAGGCTATCGAAACAAGATTCACCCCGCGTCGCAAGACGCATCGATTGCAGCCTCCCTGCATCCATTTTTTTATAGACCCTGGCGGGGAGCGATCCCTGCGGGTCGCACTCCGTCCATTCATCTGGAGTGTCATCATGTTTGGTCTCTATCCCGCTGGTCCCCAGTGGATCAAGTTCTTTTCGTCCACGGTGGACGCCCGCGCGCTGCAACGCAGTCTGGTTGACGACGCTGGCTTCACGGCAGGCATTTTTCATCAGCCGTTCGGTACGCAACGCGGCTTTGCCGTCGCGCAGCGTGAGCGCTTTCTGGTGCTCGCTGATTCTCTCGAGCGCGCAGAGCCTGAGCTAGTCGTCGTGCCCGACGTCGAGATGCAGAATCTGCTCTGGTCGTTCAACACTGGCTATTCCGGGCAGTGGTCAGCCCGCGAACTGCTCTCCCTGACCGGGCAAAGCGAGTGGAATGGCCTGATCCGGGCTGCGTCCACCGCGTTGGCGTCAATCGGTGACATCGTGGAGCAAGCGGCGGCCGGTCGGCTCTCGCGACCGTCGGTCGCCCCGGCGCCGGTGATGGAGATATGGCCCGATGACGGCAACGAAGCGTGGCTGCCGCCGGACTATACGTACGATGCGCCGTTTCAGGAGGAGCTCTCATGCGTCCGCTGAAATTGTTGCTCGAAGGCTTCCAGGGGGTACGGGATGGGATGAAGCGCGATTGCGTGGAACTCGATCTCGAATCGTTGCCGGAAGGCCTGATCGCGTTGACCGGCCCGAACGGCGCCGGAAAAACGACAATCATGGACAACCTGCATCCGTACCGGATCATGCCGTCGCGCGCATCGAAGCTGTCGGTCGATGCGTTTTCGTATTGGGATCACCTCTGCGGCACCCAGGCGCGAAAAGAATTCGAATGGACGCACGATGGCATTCGCTATCGCTCGTCGTTCGCCTTCCGCAAGCCGGGCAAGACGGGCAAAGCCGACTACTTCCTGTTCTATCTTTCGACGGACGGGGAGTGGCGGCCGGTGTCGCTGCCGGATGGCACGGTATCGGACGGCAAGGGCGAAACCTATGATCGCTGCGTCGAGGCGATCTCCGGCTCGCTGGAGTCGTTCTTCACGAGTGTCTTTTCGGCGCAGAACCGTCGACCGCTGGCGTCCTA
Organism: Burkholderia sp. B10; assembly: GCF_004368385.1. Taxonomy (NCBI): domain Bacteria; kingdom Pseudomonadati; phylum Pseudomonadota; class Betaproteobacteria; order Burkholderiales; family Burkholderiaceae; genus Burkholderia; species Burkholderia sp. B10. Next base: position 94,825 of record NZ_PQMX01000005.1, read on the forward strand.
CAGCGCGTCGGAAATCAAGGCGTTACTGGCCGAGCTGCTGAACATCGAACACCTGCGTGGGCTCTCCGCGAAAGCAGGCGACGTCGCGAAGGTACTGTCCAAGCGGCTCGACGCCGTGCAGCAGGAGATCGTCGCGTTTTCCGGAAAGCGTGAGCGCGCGGAGCAGATGCGGCAGTCGATTGCGGCTGATGTCGAGGCGCTGAATGCCACGCGAACACAGCGTGAGGCATTACAGGGATCGATTGCAAACCTGGTGCAGCAACGGGCCGGGCTGGTGGCGAAGCAGTCCGAGAATGCGGGTGTCGAGTCTCGACTCCGCGATCTCTCGACACGACGCAACGAGCTCATCGCCACGCTGCAGTCGCTCGATCGTGATGCGACAGCGGACCGGCAACGAGCCAGCCAACGTCGAAGCGCGATCCAGAGCGCGATTCGAGGCTTTGAGGCCACGTTCCAGCAGCGCGACGCGATTTTGGGGGCTGCGGCGGTGCGCGATCGGGCGTTGCTCCGTCTCGGGCAGCTGGAAGCTCGCATGGAGCCGTTGCAGCGTGCGATTGCTGAACTCGATGCGAAGCGCTTGCGCCTCGTGACGCTCCGGTCGTCGCTCTCCGGGCTGCAATCGGAGGGCTCGTCGGCGTCGACGCTGCTGGAAAACCTCCGGGCACAGGCTGCAGTGGTTGATGCGGTGCCGTGCTCGGGGATGGATATCCACGCGGCCTGTCCGTTGCTCGCCCAGGCGCGCAAGGCATCGAATGACGCCAACGCGCAGACGGTGACGATCCAGAATCTTCGTGGTCGATACCGAACGCTAAAGGCCGAGGCCGACTCGCTCGAGCCCACGCTCGCTGAACTTCAGGCGAAGCAGGCGGAACTGAGGAGCGTGTCGGAAAGCCTCGCGGCCGAACGACAGGCATTGCAGCGGGCGACTGATCTTGCCGCTCGCAAGCCGTTGCTCGATGCAGCGGATGCCGGGATGGTCACGTCACGCGCTGAACTGTCGGCACTGGATGCGGAAGAGGTCGAAGCCACGCGACGTCGGGAGACGGAGCGTGCACGGGTTTCCGCGCTGATTCGGGAAATCGACACGGAAGCGAGTCGTCTCGCGGCGGTCGATGTCACGCGGGTCATCGCGGACATCGACAACCAGTTGACCGAGCGTCGACACGGGCTGACGGCGACGGATGCGCGGATCGAGGCATTGATTCGCAGTCAGGCGACGCGCGAGACCGAATTGGCGGGCCTCGAGCGTGATCTGGCGGGTTTTGATGCTACGCAGGCGCTCGCGGCGCGGATCTCAGACGAGATCGCGCAGTGGAAGCTGGGCGCGAAAAGCCTCGGCAACGATGGGGTGATCGCGCTGACGATCGACGACGCCGGCCCGGCGCTCACGCAGACGGTGAACGACCTGTTGCTGGCGTGCTACGGCACGCGGTTCACAGTCGAGATCCGGACGCAACGGGCCCTCGCCAACGGCGATCTGCGGGAAGGGTTCGAGATCCTCGTGCACGACGCCGAGAGCGACAGCACCAAGGCAGTGGGGGTGATGTCGGGCGGGCAGAAGGTGTGGATCAACGAGTGCCTGACGCGCGGTATCGCGCTGTACAGCGCGGAGAACGCGGGACAACCGTACCAATCGCTGTTCAGCGACGAGTCGGACGGTCCGCTCGATCCGCAACGCAAAGTGCAGTTCATGCGGATGAAGCGAGAGGTGCTCAGGCTGGGCCGGTACGAGCGGGAGTTCTTCATCTCGCAAACGCCGGAGCTTATCGCCGAAGCAGATGCGGTAATTGATGTCGCCGCGCTGGCCGTCTAGGTTCGCGCAGCTATTTACTTCTTTAAACCCATGCGGGGAATTGCTCCCGCATGGGGGCGTTCCTCGCCTTTTTTCTTTTCGAGGAACGCAATGAAACTGAAGTCCAACTCTGTCGCTCTGAATCGAAGCCTGACGGTTTCGGTTCGCCCGAAACCCATCCGCATGGGTACGGAGCACGTCTACGAGCTGAACGGCTCGCGGCTGCGCGACGTGCTGATTGACGGGCGATGGGTGACGGTGGCCGCTACGGCTGTCGTCGTGTCCTGAATCGTCGACGGAGGAGTGTTCGATGGACGGGATGACGAACCTGGTGATGCTGTTGATCGCGATGCACGGCCGCTCACAGCCGCCGGCACCGGCCCTGCGCTACGTGGTGGCTTCGCAGGCCGTGAATAGGCGGCCGCCTATGAAAACGGACGCGGTCATCTGCAAAGATGGACAAGTTCACACTTTTCCCGCAGGGCACCCCAAGCCCTGCATCTAATCCGTTGACCAGCGGCCCTGTTCTCGCAAGAGAGTGGGGCCTTTTTTTGAGGCCTCTGAATGCCACTTCTGAATGTTGATCTTGTTCAGCTCGCGTCGCGTGTCGTGCCGGAAAGCGCGCGAGATTCATTCGACGCGATGTCGGTTCGGGCACGTCTGGCGACGCTCTCGATCGTCGCCGACAAAGCTGGAGACGCGTCAGCGCGCGACGTCGCGCTGCATGCGTTGACCGTGCTTGATGCACCAGCATACGTCGGGCTTTCGGCAGTTCGGTACGCGCTGCAATCCAGCTGCTCTGTACTGCGCGTTCCTGCCGATCACATTGACTTCCTCGTCGCGGTCACCAGTTCGCCGGGACCGCAGACAGAAGGGTATGCGGAGTATGCCCGCTGGCCGCGGGACAAGAGTGGTCGTTGGCTCTTGACCGTCACCGCGCGCGATGTGGCGAAAGCATTGGCGAACCGCTAGTGCGTTCGTCACAACGTTTCGATGCCGTATCTCAACGCCCGGCACGGGAATGGGGCGGCGCCTTTCTTTTCCGTTGGAGATACCTCTATGAAGAAGCAAATCGGTTGGGCCGTGCTGGTGGCATGGCTGTGCTGTTGCGTTGCGATCGCGCTGGGCGGCCGCGCGCAGGCGCAGCCCTTGCCGCGGGTCGAAATTGCGTTCTCGCCGGATGGCGGCGCTGAAGCGCTGGTGTTGCGGACGATCGGCGAAGCGCGCCAGTCGATTCGCGTGTTGGCCTATTCGTTCACCGCACCGGCAGTAACTCGAGCGTTGATCTCCTCGAAGCGGCGAGGCGTCGACGTCGCGGTGACGGTCGATGCCCGCAGCAACCTCGACGAGGATCGTAGCGGCCGGGCACGCGCCGCGCTGGGAGCGCTCACGTACGCCGGGATTCCGGTTCGGGTCGTGAGCAGCTACTCGGCTCAGCACTCGAAGATTATCGTCATCGACAACGTCACGGTTCAAACCGGCAGCTACAACTACTCGCAACAGGCCCGGTACAACTCGGAGAACGTCGTGGTGCTGCGCGGCGACGCGCGGATCGCAGACGTCTATCTGAAGAACTGGGAATCGGTCTCTGCACGCGGCGAACTCTACCGCGTGCCCTGATCGGCATCTATCCTCGACCCATGCGGGAATGGCGCCCGCATGGGGCTGTTCCCGTGCACATGGAGCAGCATATGTTTTCTGAAATCTTGGCGAAGATGGAATCGGCGATCGACGCACTTGCCGCGCTGATTCGGCAGGGCTACACCCTCTCGAACGCGTTGAGCGGTGGGAAGGACTCAACCTGTACGGCGATCCTTATGCTCGAGGCGGTGCGGCGTGCCGGCACCGACGTGTCGCGCGAGCACTTCGTGACGAGCGCAGACACGACAATCGAAAATCCGAGTATGCACTGGCACCTCCAGGCCATGCTGGATGAGATCCGCGACGCGAATCACGATGCGGATGTCCCAGTTTCCGTGCACGTTGCGACGCCGTCCCTTGCGTCGCAGTTCGTCGTTGCGACGATCGGGCGCGGGACGCTTCCTCGCACCCCGGAAAACGGAGTGAGGAACGGAAAGCGGATACGTGCTTGTGCGGCGGACTGGAAGGTCGACCCGCAGAATCGCCTGCGCGTCACGCTCGAGCGCTTGGCGGCCGCCGGCGGAAGTGGTGAAGTCGTCACCATCCTCGGCAACCGGTTCGGGGAAAGTGGTAGTCGCGCAACGGCCATGGCCGCTCGCAACGAGAATGCGCTGAGCCCCGTCCGGAATGCGGACGGATTTCTCACGTTTTCGCCGGTCGCCGAGTGGTCCACCGACTGCGTTTGGACGATGCTTTCGCTCTTCGCGGAGGATGCAGGTCGCCCCTTTCCGTCGCCCGTGTCCAGCGAGTCGATCCGGCGGCTCTCGGATCTATACCGCGCTGGCAACGACGGGACGTGCGGTGTGATTCTGGGAGAGGGCGGCGCGCGTGCCGCGTGCGGTTCTCGATTCGTTATCTGTCTTCACTCGATGTGTGACTATTTCCTCTCTTTTGGCCGCGGAAATAGTACTGTCATTGATCGTGTGTCTATATAGCTGGTATGGCCAAAAGACCTCGACCGTTCTCAAAACCGGGCGCTGTGACCGCTCAGACGCTTATGAAGCCGGCCCTGACCGTTGCTGCGCTTCCCAACGATCCCGTCAGCTTGGCCGAGCGTCGGGAAGCGCGCAATCGCCCCCCAGACTTCAGCGCGGTCGAGCTCGTGATGCGGTACAAGACACATAATCCGCAGAAACCAGCCTTCAACCGCGATCTGTCGGCGCTTGCCGACGCATATCCTCACCATCGATTCTTGATCCAGCAGTTGCTCGTCGGCGTCAGCCTGCACTTCGCGCTGAAGCCCCGCTCGTTCCAGTCCTACCAATCGTCGCATCTCGGTATCGAGAACTTCATCGCGTTTCTTAACAGCGACGAGCCGCTGCAAAGCGTTCCGACTAGTGTGGCAGATCTCAGCTATGCCATCGGACGTCTTTTTCACGCGTGGCTGATCCGAAGGCATTCCGGCCGGGCAAGCAACCGCAAACTGTATGGCAACCTTCGTAGCGCCATTCTTGCCCTCCAGAAGAAGCATGGCGGATCTCGCGTCGTCGGGCCGGTGATCGAGTGGCCGCCCGGCCCGCGCACGACCGAACAAGTATCCGAAAGCTATTCGGGAGCTACGCTCAACGCTTTGGTTGGTGCTTGCCTCGAAGATATCAAGTACGTCATTGACAAGATGTCGTCATTCCGTGCGCAGCTTGGCCGAACCGCGCCGTTTTCGGATAACGACGGCATACTGGTCAATGTTCGCTCAAACCGGTACCGCACGAAATCTTCCTTAACCTCCGTTGAGTCGGAATGGCGCGCGATGGCCACGGCGTACAACATTCATCCGGCTTGGCCGCTTGGCATGCCACTTGAGGAAGCGACAATGACCTTCTCCATGGAGGAGCAGCGCGCCCGATATCAGGGGATGCTATCCGCCCAGGGGCGTGCGCGCCGGGTGATTCAGGCGATGTCTTTCGGCCCGCAGGGCAAAGAGATGAGCCACGGCCAGAACGCCTATTTTAGCCACTTCGCCTTCTCGGCCGCATCGCTCTATCCATTCATCCTCTTTGTGCAGATCAACACCGGGTGGAATCTGGAATCCGTGCTGTCGCTCAGCCTGCCGATCGAAAGCCATATTGAGTCTGACCTTGTGGATGAACATTACTGCATCATCTACAGCAGCAAGCAACGAACCGAGAAAGCGGTGTCGCACCGATCAAACAGAAAGTCACCCTACGGTGTTTATCGGTTACTAAAGTTTGTCGAGAAGATGGTCACGCGACAGTCATCGTCGCCGCACTTCCTGCCTGGCCAGCTTTGGCAGTTCCTTCCAATCAAGAATCTGTGGATGAAGACGGAGACCATGCTGACGACCATCGTAGGCGGCGCAGCGATCTCGCAGTACAGCGCTAAATTCCTCGCGCGGCATGACCTCCCGATTGACACTGAGGCCAAATCCCCGACCCTTGAATCCCGTCGCTTGCGTACCACGGTGCAGACGAAGCGGCGGCAGCAAGGCTTGACCATCGATCAGATGCAAGGACTACAAGGCCATGCCGACATTGACACGACATCCGTGCATTACGACGACGATGTCGGCGCGGCGGAGCTAAAAAATCAGCAGATCAGAAAGTTGCAGACGCGGCACGTTGCGGATTTCCACAGCTACCATGCGCGGCTTGCACAGAGCGCGACCCTGCAAGAGTTACGGGAAGCTCTGCGAGGCACAAGCCACGTTAGGCAGCAGCATCTGCGCCTCGGACGGGCAGACGACCCCCTAGAACTTACTCAAGAACAGGTCACTCACCTGATGTCTCCTTTCGGCCAGACCTACATTGCGGCATGCACAAACGCCTTGGCACCCACCTGGCCAGATGCAGAGAAGTTTGTTGGCGCTGGCGAGCGGTGCCGGTTCTTTAACCGTTGCTCTATGTGTGATAGGGCGCTCATTTTCAAGGAAGCGTTACCATGGGTTGCACGCCGAATCTGTGACCTCGATGACCTGCGCTTGATTATTCCGGCGCCGGAGTGGGCCAATAACTACGAAGATGAGCGTGCCGGCTGGCAATGGGTGCTGGACAACTGGAGCGATCGGGCTGAAGTCGCCGAGGGTGTGGCGTTGGCGAGGACCGACGCGTACATTCTGCCACGCATAATGCGAGGTGCCGCATGACCAGATCGATGTTCTCTGATGAAGGCATCGAAGCTGCGCTCAAGGATGTTGGAGATTCGCTTATTCTGGAGGATGCCGAAGAGGATGCGCTGCTGACGCAAGCCGGTGTCGACGCTGCTGGCGAATTCGTCGATGGAGACGAAGGCGAGGAACCTGACGATGTGCCTGCCGGGCTTATCTCGCTGGCCGACATCCCCGTCGAAGAGTGGGATTCCATTGCGGTCTCTCCTCTGAGCAGGTTCGGCGATGGCCTCTGGAATTTTACATGCTACCCACATGTCGTGGCCAAGGGCGCTAGGCTCAACTTTGACTACGTGAATGCGCTTGACTTCAACATAACGACGCAACGCTTCGTTCATTGGTTGCGCATTTCCAAGGCGTTGCTCTTCTATCAAGTCCCGCATTTCGCGGTCTCTATATGGATTCGCTCCTATGGGAGCATGGCCTCGCGCAAGACCCGACTGGCGAGATTGTTCCAGTTGTTCAACGAGGAATCTCTCTATCTCGGAGCGCCAGGCGACACCGGGTTTAGGACAATCAACGATCTGTCAGTGGAGACTGTGCTGGCATTCATCGAAAATCTCCCGACATCGGGCGCCAAGTGGGAAATCGCGTGGACGCTCCGGTATTGGCGGAAGCTTTCTGCCTCAAGCCTGTTGCCACCGCAATATGCCATCCACGACAAGTACATCGACAAGGCGACGGTTGGGCGCTATCGGGAAGCCTACGACAATGCATCCACCCCGTTTAGCCCGATCCCACTCGACGACTATGCTGAAGTCGTGGTCCATTGTCTGCGCTGGGTCAATGACTACGGCGACGATGTCCTTTGGCTGTTCCGGACCTTCTTCCGGTCCGTAGTAAGCCAGCAGGCCGAACAGGCGAAGCTGCGTCTAGATAGCTTATCGCTGAATTCACGGGAAGGACTAAAAGAATTTGCTGCCTACACGCCTGCCCTCGTGGAAGGAAAACCTTGGTGGCCGCTCGGCATCACAACCAAGCGTAGCGATGGCACCGACTACCTCGATCGGCACCGGATCATGCACATCATCGCCTCGTTGATGGACGCCTCTTGCACCCTAATCCTGGCGACTACCGGAATGCGCCGGTCGGAGGTAGTCAACCTGCGCTCCGGCTGCGTGAGCAGGACGGCGGAAGGCCCTTGGCTGCGCTTCGCCGTGTTCAAGACCTCGCACGCCAGCCAGGGGGACACAAAGGTCATTCCTATTCCGGAGCCGACGGCAAGGGCCATTGAACTACTGGAGGCGTTGTCCCACGAAGCACGGATGTACGGTGGGCACGATTACCTATTCGCGGTCGTAGCGGGGCACCACTTCGGAAACCGTGCGCACCTTGCGTATCCCGAACGAGCGGTAAAGCGCGTCGCCCGCATCACTGGGGTCGATGCCTCGATCCATCCGCACCGCTTCCGCAAGTCGCTGGCGATGTACTTAATCTACCAAGACCCGCGCAACATTGAGCTGATCCGGCATTTGTTCTCGCACAAGAGCCTGAAGATGACGTTGCGGTATATCCTCGCCCTTCCGGGCGTACACACGGAAATCAAGCAAATCATCATCGACCAGAACGTCGCCCTCTTGACGGAGGTCGTCGGGGCCGTGTTCAACAACAAGATTGGTGGTGTCGCGGGCCTGCGTGCGCGGAAGACCATAAAAGAATCTGCGATGTTCAAGGCCAAGCTGCAGGATGCTGGTAAGGAGACGCTAGTTCAGTATGTTGAGTCGATGCTGGACCAGGGCATCTCCATCCTTCATCGCACAAATCTAGGGATCTGCATGAAGACCCCAGCGACGGTGGAGCCCTCGCCGTGCGGGCACAAGTTCCTCGTGGAAGCGCCGGAACTGCATCCGACGCTATACGCCTGCGACCCCTTGAACTGCCGCTTCGCTGTCTTCACGGAGAGACACGTCCCCGTCCTGGAAAGCGAGATCGTGTTCCACCAGAAGCTGGTCGTGCATCCGTATGCCGGCGAGCAGCAGAAGGCTTTCTCGGAGCGGATCATCAAGCACGCCTTCGCGCGGTTGCGCGAGATCGACAGTGACCGTGCGGACGATTTCCTCAGAAAGTTGGCCAATGGCTAAGCCGGACGTTCTGGATCGCGTGTATGCGTGCATCGGGACGATGCGTTCGCGCGGCGACAAGCTCAACGTCGAGAAGGTGGCGGTGAGGGCTGGGGTCGCTAGGGCTACCCTCTATCTGCCCGACCCGGATTGGCAAGAGGTCCGCGAGGTCATCAAAGGCAAACCATCGTCACGCGTGAAGCTCGTCGAGGTCGAGGTCACCGAGGCGTCGAAAGTCAAGCAGAAGGTGGCCGAACTCAAAGAGCGCGTGGCCAGCGCTGAAGGTGAATTGCAAGCCCTCAGGAAGGATGCAGAGAGGATCTACCGCAAACTAGTCGATCAGCTTCAATACTACGTGGCATTGGCCGCCGAGACGCCGGCTAAAACGGCGAATCGGGCGAAGCAACTCAAGGAGGCCGGTCACGACAAGCAGGAAATCAAGCACCTCCGGGCGGAGGTTGCCATGCTGCGACAGCAGGTGGGCAACGGCCCAGCGGAACCAGCGGCGTTGACCACCAAGCGATATATTACGCTGCCGACGTCAAGTTCCTGGGCCGACACCTTGGCGTCGTTCATGGACCAACTGGTGCAGGTTACACCAGATGACCCAGTTGGAAACACCGTCAGTGCCGTCTATGTCTTGTGCGGTCTGCCGATGGCCGGGAAAACCACTTGGGCCAGGGAGCATAAGTCTCAGGTCCCTGGTATCGCGCTTTACGTCGATGGCACCACGCACACTGCGGAGCAGCGCCGTTTCATCGCGGATCGGTTACGCAAGATCACAAAGGCTCCAATCCATTGCGTTCGGCTACACGCTGACGGTCCGACGTGCGTAGCCCGCAGCGGTCGACAACACCGTGGTGCCGCTCACATTGAGGTGCAGCATGCCATCGAGATGATCGCGGCGGAGTTCGAGGAGGTGTCCTTGATCGAGCCCTTCAACTCCATCGTCCTGGCGTGATGCTATGACCAAGCTCGAACGGCTCGAAGCGTTCTTTACCGCCAGAGAGGAGGCAGGCGATTGGCGAAAATACCTCAACAAGGCGGGCACCCGGATCAGTCGCCAAAGGGTGGTTGAAGGCTGCCAGTTCCCTCGGAGCACCTTGTATCAAGCCGCTGCCATCCAAATGCGGCTGGTAGAGATGGAGGCGAACCTGAGGCAGCGGGGAATCGTTAGAGCGTCCGGCACTGAAGAGCCGTCAGCACCAAACTTCGACGGTGAGGCGGACAAACAGCTCGACGCGCTGAACGCCCGCATTGACACCCTGCTGGGAGGAATCCAGGAGATGCGGGCATTCATTGCCTCATTTGGAACAGACGAGATGCCGGCGTCGTGAGCATAATGGAGTTCGCAAACGGCCTGATGGGTCATCCGGCGTACAAGCGTTCGCGGGTTGCCATCTTCTTCGATAACGATCACGGACTTCTCGAAGAGCCCACGCGTTGGATGATGGCGGTCGCGAAGCGGAAATCTAGGAGCGTCGAGACTAGCCGCAACTATGCGCACATCCTGGCACGCTACTTCGACTGGCTGGACAATGAAGGCTACGGCTGCGCGGCCTGGCAATCCATTGACGAGGACATCTTCGATGCTTATCTGGTCCATCTGGGGCAGCCCCGAGAGGACGGCAGCACCATTGCCTACGATACGGCGCTCCACTATGCCTACCGGATTTACGACTTCTACAGTTGGGCGAAGAAAAACGGCTACGAGCATTCCCTTGAAGTGGAGCGGGATGAGATCGAGCATCGTCTCGATGCTAACCAGCATCTACTGGGACACATCAAGCCCTCCGTCAGCGTCGAGAAGCTCAACTTCAACCTGCCTACTGGACGGCCGGCATTGCATCACCGCGAGTTGGACAGGTTCGTGACGCAGTCCGACTACGAGACGGCGCTGCCACTTTTCGACGACCCAGTGTATGCCATTATTGCCACGATCATACGCATTACGGCGGTGCGCCCTAAGGACTTGCTCCAGCTCCCATATCGCGGCAAGGGACTCAACGTCGACTTCGTGCCCTACGACGACGGCGAAGCACCGCCGGACCTTGGCCGACGATCGTTGCATTACGAATTTGCATCCAAGGGCAACGTGCGTTCCATCGAATTTCCTGGGAAGCTGTGGCAGACCATCTGTGCCGCCTATATTCCGCTTCGCCGACAGCGTGCGGAGTTGTATCGCGAGCGCACGGGGATTTCCCCACCGAACTCCGTCCTGTTCCTCAACAAGGCGGGGTATGCAGTGACCTATCAGATGCTTTACCGCGAATTCGCCAAGATTCCATTTCTCGCCGCGAAGGCACTCGAAGTGAAATTCAAGGGGCGCCGTTTCACGGCCTGCATGCTCCGACATTCCTGCGCCACGTACTTCGTGTACGAAGCGCTCAAGCAGAAGGGGCGCCTAGGACAGCATTTCGTTTACGACGCGGCGCTGGATGCGGAACTGCGCAAGCTTATGGGCCACAAGGACATCAAAACTACGCTCGAATATTACGTGCATCTCGTGAATCGATTTGCCCACGACGATCTGCTGGTCGATCTCAAACGCACACAAGTTGACTCTTGCTTGAGTGCGCTGCTGGAGTATCACGATTACGGAGGCGGCAAGTGAGCGAGAGCCTAATGGGTGCGACATCGGCGCCAAAAATCGCCAGTGTTTCGGTGTTCTCGTACGGATCTACAGGCAGGCGCTCGATTCGCGGATGCGGACACCTTAATGAGAAAAAGTGGCTTTGATGCTTATGGCAATAATCATCAAAGCGATTTCAAGAGTTAGGGAAAGGGCCGGCGCATTCTCGCATGCGAGAACGCTGCGTGCCGCTTGTCGAAGTTCATCGAACCTTGAACGAAGTTCGCTCACATTGAACTGCTCCGCCGGCAATCAACCGGCCGCGGAATGTAGCAGCTTGAGTGTCGGTAGTTATTACATCAGCCGGTGCGATGCTCCTCGTCGGTATTAGTCGCACAGTCGGTCTGGTTAGAATGCTCACCGTCAATGACAACTGGAAATGAAATGGACGGTTTTTGGAGCGGTTTTTGGGGACCATTCTTCACCTTCACCGGCAGCGTCATCGTCGCGGTGGTGGCCAATTTCGTTGCTGAGGACTTCAGACGCTTCCGCGATGGATCTGCGCTCGCAAGCGCGCTCGCGGGCGAACTTCTCTCCTACGCAGCAGCGATCGGCGAACTCACGCAGAACATCACGTTGCTTGCCCAGCAGGCTGAAGCTGGCAACATGATTCGGGTGGCGGAAATCGAAATGCCGCGCGACATCGTGTACGAAAGCGCCGTGCCCAAGATCGGATTACTCGGGACCGCATTGCCCGAGCGTGTCGCCCTGGTCTACGGACGAATCCGCGCTTTTCGCACGCTCTATATGTTGATCGCGAGTGGCAAACCGGAGTGTGACGCGGCGGGGCTGGGGCGACTGTATCGTCAACTTCTGCTCAAGATGGGCGAAGCAGAACGAGAGGGTCGGCAAACAGTTGCCTTGCTGCATGAACGTGCCAGCGAATCGCTCTGCGTCGCTTTGCGGACTGCATGGGCTAACCGGCGTTGCGGTCGAGCGCGGTCGCTAAAGGATTAACCTTTTCGGAGATGACGGCCGGCAGGGTTCCGAAGGGCCAGCCGGAACAATGCGTGTCGGCCGTTGAAGCAGCCAACTCAGTGTTGGCTCGTGGCGGATTGATTCGCGGCCTGGCGTTGCGACGCCATCTGATCAGCTTGCACTCGGGCTTCGGCCTTTTGGAGCATCTGCGGGTAATCCACGTCGTCGGGAATCGGGTTGTAACCGGCCCGTTCCAGGTTGACGAGTTCGGCGCGAACCTGTGCGCGCGTGAGCGGCGCGTCGGTTTGCGCGAATGAAGCGATGGGGGAGGAGGCGAGCAAGGCGCGTGCAGACCCTCTGTCCGGTGGTTGACGCCTCTAGCGTCCTTCACGGCCTGACAAGTTGAGCGTTGTCAGTTGCTATAGGGCGGATGACTATGTCCGCCGTCGCCCACGCCTGAGGGTGAGCTCCGAGCTACGATAAACGAGCATCTCAATGGGCCTCACCGCCGTCATTCGTGGCTATCGTTTCGGTACGCTTGAGACATCGGGAATGGACCTTAAGCACGCTCTTGGAGACTGATGTCCGCTTGGCTTCGGTTGGCTACAGCGTGAGTGGAAGCGTTGTTGGTACTGATTTACTTAATCCCAATTCGCCACTCTCCCTCAGTACTTGTCCCAACGAGATACTGCTTGCAGCAACGTACTTTTTCGCTATACAGTCTGGTATACCAGCTATGAACTCTAGCGAACCAGCGCAGAGTTGGATCTTTCAACCGGCATCTGTTGGAACGACCGGGACACGCATGCCATTGCGACAACGTGTAATGGCGTGCCGGTGTCCTTCGAACGACTGGTTGTCTCAAGCCATGACTCTTTAACGTGCTTCGCCTCTTCGTGCACCCCGCGACAAAAGGGGGGCATTGCTCTGCCCTTAATGCTTATGCGGAAAGGTAATGGGCACCCGGCTCAGTGGCAACAGACTCTCGTCGGTTGAGCTGCTATGGAATTGAAGGCTGCGACGCGGGCGTCGCCGGAAACCGGGTCTAGCAAGTTGAACTTTGACAGTGGCATTAACTTATTGTGCAGCCGTATGTACGACGTAAAACAGTTTGCATTCCATAATACATTACCGCTACTTCGTGCTGGTTGATTTGTAGCATTAGAGGATCGGTAACTTTATACGAGCCTTGCCTAGTCGGCAGCCAGGCGCTAAGGAATCTCAATGGATGACTCCATTCTTGCGTCGACCAGGCCACCGCGCCTGGCGTTATCCGGTATCAGCAAGCAGTATCCGTCGGTCAAGGCGAACGACGGCGTGAACCTCGTCGTCATGCCGGGCGAAATCCACGCCGTGCTCGGCGAAAACGGCGCGGGCAAGTCCACGCTGATGAAGGTCATCTACGGCGCCGTGCGTCCGGACGAGGGCGAGATCCGCTGGCAGGGCGAAGTAGTCGAAATCGGCAGCCCGGCGGCTGCGCGCAAGCTCGGCATCGGCATGGTGTTCCAGCATTTCTCGCTGTTCGAGACGCTGACGGTCGGCGAGAACATCGCGCTCGCGCTCGACGAGAAATTCGACATGAAGACTTTGTCCCGCCGCATCCGCGAGGTGTCGAAGGACTATGGGCTCGACGTCGATCCGCAGCGCCATGTGCACAGTCTGACAGTGGGCGAGCGGCAACGCGTGGAGATCGTGCGCTGTCTTTTGCAGAACCCGCGTCTGCTCATCATGGACGAGCCCACCTCGGTGCTCACGCCGCAGGCGGTGCAGAAGCTTTTCCTGACGCTGCGCCGCCTCGCGTCCGAAGGCTGCAGCATTCTCTATATCAGCCACAAGCTCGACGAAATCCAGTCGCTCTGCGAGAACGCCACCGTGATGCGCGGCGGCCGCGTGACCGGCAACGCCGATCCGCGCCGCGAGACCCAGGCGTCGCTCGCGCAGATGATGGTCGGCCATTCGCTGCCGGACTACACGCGCCGCGAGCACACGCCGGGCGATGTCCGGCTCGCGGTCAAGCATCTCTCGGTGGCGAGTCCCGATCCGTTCGGCACGTCGCTGGACGACGTGTCGTTCGCGGTGCACGCGGGCGAGATCTTCGGGATCGCGGGCGTGTCCGGCAACGGCCAGGCGGAACTGCTCGCCGCGCTGTCGGGCGAAATCCGCGACAAGCACATCGCGGCCGATGCCGTGTCGATCTGTGGCAATCCCGCCGCGCGTCTGACCGCCGGCGGGCGCCGCCGGCTCGGCTTCGCCTTCGTGCCCGAGGAACGGCTGGGACGCGGCGCGGTGCCCGCGATGTCGCTCGCCGATAACGGCCTGCTCACCGCTCATCGCGAGAATCTGGTGCGCGGCGGCTGGGTCAAGACGAACGCGGTGAAGGCGTTCGCGGACCGCTGCATCGAATCGTTCGACGTGCGTTGCGGCGGTAGCCATGCGCTCGCGCAAAGCCTGTCGGGCGGCAACCTGCAGAAGTTCATCGTCGGACGCGAGATCCTGCAGGAGCCGAAGGTGCTCGTCGTCGCGCAACCGACTTGGGGCGTCGATGTTGGCGCGGCGGGCTTCATCCGTCAGCAGTTGCTGGATCTGTCGGCCCGCGGCGTCGCGATTCTCGTCATTTCCGAAGAGCTCGAAGAACTGTTCGACATCTGCGACCGGCTCGCCGTCATCGCGCGCGGCAAGCTCTCGCCAGTGCGCAAGACGAGCGAAACAAACGCGGAGGAAGTTGGGCTCTTCATGGCTGGTCTCTTCGAAGGGAAGCGCCAGAGAGCGGTCGAAATTGATACCGTCTGAACGAGAACACAATGACTATTTTCCCCTACCGACTCGAAGCGCGCTCGACACCGTCGAGTCTCATGCAACTCACCGTGCCGGTTATGGCCACCGTCGCGACGCTTGTCCTCGGCTTTCTGATTTTCAGTCTGGTCGGCCAAGACCCGTTGCGCGCGATGAACGCGTTTTTCATCGAGCCGCTCTCTAGCATCAACGGCTGGTCCGAGCTCGTGCTCAAGGCGTCGCCGCTGTGCCTGATCGCGCTCGGGCTCGCGCTCGGGTATCGCGCGAACGTGTGGAACATCGGTGCGGAAGGGCAGATGCTGCTCGGCGGAATCTTCGCGAGCGGCATCGCGATTCATGCGGGCGACTCATCGGGCTGGTGGACGCTGCCGCTCATGATGCTGGGCGGCATTGTCGGTGGCATGATCTGGGCGGCGATTCCCGCGCTGCTCAAGAGCCGCTTCAACACGAATGAAATCCTGACGAGCCTGATGCTTACCTACGTGGCGACGCAATTGCTGATCTATCTCGTCAGCGGCCCGTGGCGCGACCCGGAGGGCATGAACTTCCCGATCTCGGCGATGTTCGGCGACGCCGCCTTGTTCCCGCGCCTCTACGGCGACTGGCACTGGACGTGGCTCAAGGGCACGCGCATCAACGCGTCGGTGTTTCTGACGGCGATCGCGATTCCGCTCGTGTGGCTTTTCATGCGCAAGAGTTTCGCGGGCTTCCGGATGAACGTCGGTGGTCTCGCGCCGCTCGCCGCGCGCTACGCCGGTTTCTCCGACAAGAAGACGATCTGGACGTCGCTGCTGCTCTCCGGCGGCCTCGCAGGCCTCGCCGGCATGGGCGAAGTGGCCGGGCCGATCGGCCAGCTTCAGGCGGGCTGGTCGCCGGGCTATGGCTTCACCGCGATCATCGTCGTGTTCGTCGGGCGGCTGCATCCGGTGGGCATCGTGCTCGCGAGCCTCCTGATGGCGCTGCTCTATCTGGGCGGCGAAGCAGTACAGACCTCGCTGCAATTGCCGCAAGCGCTCGCGGGCGTGTTTCAGGGCTTGTTGCTCTTCTGTCTGCTCGGCTGCGATCTCTTCGTGAATTACCGCATTACGCGCCGCGCGATCGCGCATCACGCCGCATAAGAGGGGCAAGAACATGGACATCAATCAAGCTAGCAATCTCACGTCGAGCGCCGTCATCGCCGCCATTCCGTTAATGTACGCTGGCGCCGGCGAGCTCGTCGCGGAAAAGTCGGGCGTGCTCAATCTCGGTGTCGAAGGCATGATGCTGATGGGCGCGGTCGCAGGATACGCCGTTACCGTGATCACCGGCAATCCGTGGCTCGGCATCGTTGCGTCGGTTTTCGCCGGGCTCGCGATGGCGCTGCTCTTCGGCTTTCTGACTATCACGATGCTCGCGAATCAGGTCGCGACGGGTTTGTCGCTGACCATCTTCGGCATCGGCTTTTCGGCGTATATCGGCAAGCCGTACACGTCGGCGGCGATGCGCTCGACCATCGACGTGATGCCGGTTCCCGGTCTTTCATCGATTCCCGTGCTCGGCCCGGCGATCTTCTCGTTGACGCCGCTCGGCTATCTCGCGTTCATCATGTTCGCGGTGATCGGCTGGTTTCTCTACAAGACGCGCGCGGGGCTCGTGCTGCGTTCGGTCGGCGAATCACCTTCGGTCGCGCATTCTGTGGGCTTTCCGGTGGTCGGCGTGCGCTACGGCGCGACGCTCTTCGGCGGTGCAATGGCAGGCATCGCGGGTGGCTACTATTCGATCATCTATCTGCACATCTGGCAGGAGCAACTGACCTCGGGCCGCGGCTGGATCGCGCTCGCGCTGGTCGTGTTCGCGACGTGGCGCCCGGGGCGTCTCCTGATCGGCGCGCTGCTGTTCGGCGCGGTGATGGCGCTGCAGTTCTACGCGCAGGCGATCGGCGTGCCGGTGCCCACGCAGTTCCTCGCGATGCTGCCGTATCTCGCGACCATCGTCGTGCTGGTACTCATCTCGCGCAACCAGAACACGATCAAGCTCAACGCGCCGGCCTCGCTCGGCAAGCGCTTCTTTGCGATGAATTGATAATCGCCTTAGAGGTTCTGCAACGGGCTGCGGCGTCATCGCACGGATCACCCGATCGGCAGCGTGGCTGCGTCCGCGCGTGGCGCGCCGGCCCAAAGGCGAGGGCATCGCGACATCGCGGAACTCGTCGCATTCTTAATCGGCGGAGTCCTCGCTGTTGGTGCTCAATTCCGCGCATCGGCCGCGGCTGGCTGCGAAAGCACCGGGCAACCCTCCAGCTCACCGCTTGCAGATACGCGTTGGTTGATCAGATGGCCATTCAACCAACGTTTCATTTTCGAGACAGTAGGTTTCGTAAATAGAACGAACTACAAGCGACTGCTGCTTAGTATCGTAGTTGGCATATACAAGGCATTCGCGTTTCATACCTTGTCGTAGTTATTGGAGCGGCTTAACCTGAATCCAATAAGCAAAAGCAAAGCTCGGTCAACTGCAACGCTGCTTGTTACGCCGGGCAATCCCAAAATTCATCGGGCTTGTACTGGAGAAGACATGCACAGGAACATGATTGCCGCGGTAGTCAAGCGCAGATGGCAACTCGCCCAGGGTTACCATGCGGTGGAAGTTGAAACCAAGCATCATTCGGAAGTTCCGCCGTTTGACGACGGAGCAATCGTCGACCTAACCCGGGACCACGAAGGTCGTGCTGTGCGTTCCCATCCGCTGTGGCACCTTCCTTCCCGCGAGGACGCATTTGTCGTGGGTGTTCGGCAGGAAGCGGACGCCAAAGGGACGCGTGACGTGTCCGACTTTTCGTGGAATCGCGGCGATGAGTTCTACATTGGCGCGCCTCGAAACCCGGAGATTGTGATGGACTGCAATTCCCGGTACATCCTCTTCTCAGCGGGGCTCGGCGTGACTGCAGTTGCTGGCATTGCAAAAAGGCTGGCTGCTGCTGGCAAGGTATTCGAAATTCACAATTTCGCTCGAACCCTTGAGCGTACCATCTTTCGGGAAGAGCTCGATTCGCTTAGCGAGTATGGCCAAGTGAATATCAGGATTGGGCTCAAGGAAGAAGAGATTGAGCGAGCCACATCGCTCGCGGTGAGCCCCACGCACGCGAACTCGCAAATCATATTCAGTGGACCGCCATCTTTCATGAGGCAAATCGAGCGGCAGGCGCGTGAGTGGGTCTACCCATCGAACATCCACAAAATCATTCTTGGAGAGAAGGTAGTCCGAAGGTGAGTCTCGCGGCGGTCGTTACGTAGGCTTAAGCGGTTTGCCCGTCAAGCGAGCGTCGGCTTCGACGCTCCTGATCGTAGTACGGCCAGACGCCGCTATGAGTGGTTGGCTTCGGGTACGATAGGGCCGTCGGGCAGGTGAATGACGTCACTCGGGCTATGGTTCCTCCCGGAATCCCAAAAAATCTTAGGCTGGATGCCCGTTGACTCCAAGCGGAGTGCGGTCTGGAGAGGACCCGGTATATCGGCGAAGACGCCTCCTTAATCTCCTGCCATCCCGAGATGGCCGCGTAGAACTCGAATTGCTTGGCGAGCGTGGACGCAAAACAAGTCATACATCGGGGGGCATTTCATCATAACCTGCTAACCAATTGAAACGTTGCTGCGAAACCAGCACGCGGTGTCAATCGTCCGCCATTCGCGCTTCCTCGAAACCCTTCCCGCATGCGGACCTTACCTTCGATGCAACCCAGGCGACCCGAAGCGGATCCTTGGTCGCATGGGTTGACGTCTGAAAATATTTGATGGTTGGCAAGTCCGCTTCCAGCGCCGCCGTATGAACCGGCAGGAGAGAGGCGTAATGCGCCGCGAACTTTCGGCTCGTGGTGAATAGGAGGTCGGACCGCTGTAGAAGGTGCGGAACCACATCAGCGAAGGGCAGGGCAACGGAGTTACGACGCCGTATCCCGCAGTCTTGGAGAATCTGGTCGAGAGTGGACCGTCGATTCCAAAGGTGGGCATTCAGCGCGACATGCTCCGACCTCTCATATTGCGCGCGAGTCAAACTTGCATTGCGGGCGAGCGGATGACTCTTGCTCATCATACAAACGATGTCATCGGTTCCGACTAATTCATGCCCGGCAGGCGGCGCCCCGAAACCGCTCACGATTGCGGTGTCCAACCTACCGGCGTCGAGTTCGACGAAAACGTCGAGCGAAATCATCGAACGGAACTCTATCGAAATGTGCTCGGAACTCGCGAGAACTTCCGCAGTAATAACCGGAATGAGAAAGGTTGAGATTTCGTCGATGCATGAAACAACGCATTTCCGCGGTACGACTGCTTCCGACCTGCCTACCGTACGTGCAGTCATAAGGTCAACGCACTCGCCGATAGTGGCCAACGAATGCATCATTTCCTGTGCGCGTTCGGTGGGAACCAGTCGTGACTTTCCGCGAACGAGAAGCGGGTCTCCAAATAGGTTTCGAAGTCGCGCCAACGATGCGCTGACGGACGATTGTGACATGTTGAGTTGGACCGCCGCGCGCGTTACGCTTTGCTCCCTCAAAATTGTATTCAGAATCGTAAAAAGATGAAGGCTGATCCGCTCTTGGTTCTGGCACTCGTCGTAACGATTCGTGATGGGCATATGCTTCTCTGCGCAGCCGGGCATAGCGCTCAAAGGCGGCAACCGTGCTCAAAGTTCACGGTCGCCGCTGAAGAAATGGATCTTATCGGTGCGTCGACGGCAGCGAGCGTCTTCGAATTGCTCGCTCCACATCGAGCGTCACTTCCATGAGTAGTTCGGTCGAGTCACCGTAAGCGTGTTCTTCACGGAGATGACGCCAGGCACGTCGCTCGCGACTTTGCCAGCGAGGTCAATCTGCTCCTGATTCTTCACGCTGCCCTGCAGAGTTACCTGCCCGTCTTTCGCGCGCACTGCGATATCGTACGCAGTCAGTCCCTTCGTCTTTTTGAGGGCTGCCTTTACTCGGCGACGTAAAGTGCCATTGCTAACCTGCGCCGACGACGCTCCGGTTGCCTCCTGCGTCGCACTGCCAGGCTGGTTCGGCTGGGCTGGCGCATTAAGTGCCCAAGCGAGCAAACCGACGCTCAGCGTGATGCGAACGATTTTGGTCAACTTCATATTTCTTTCTCCTCTGTCGGTTCTCGTACATTCCTATTGGAGAGGTGAGCGCGCTCGCTGAGTCTCTCCTATTGAGAGGTCCAGCGCGCTCGCTGAGTCTCATTGAACCACCATCACATGAAGCCTGCCAAAACAAACGTCCTCGTCGGCTCAGCCTCTATCAACCGCGGTTGAAGATTTGCGTGCTTCCCAACACGTCAGACTGAGCAAAGGTCGCAGTTATCCGTCAAGGGGCGAGCTTTCCCTGAACGCCTTCGACGAACCAGTTCATGCTGCCGACTTGTTCCGGAGACAGCGTCTTACCAGCTTCCACGCGGACCTTCCCGGAATCGTCTTTGAGTGGCCCGGCGAACGGGTCAAGGCGCCCGCTTTTCAAACCGTCTCGCGCGTCGCTCGTCACTTTCTGCGCCCGTTCGGGAACGAGGGTCGTATTGACATGGGTGAGGTCCACCATGCCTTCCTTGACACCCCAATACACCGGCTTGTTCGTCCACGTTCCACGTCGAATCTCGTCGATGACCTTGACGTAGTACAGACCCCAGTTATATTCGACGGCACCCAGTTGGGCCTTGGGACCCCAGTTACTCATGTCGGCGTCGAAGCCGAAGGCGTACACCTTATGTTCCTCCGCGACCGACATCATCGCGGTTGAGTCCGTGTTCTGAGTAAGCACATCCGCACCCAGCCCGACCAAGGTCTCCGCAGCTTGCTTTTCCTTGCCCGGGTCCCACCAGCTGCTAATCCATACAACCTTGACCACTGTGTTCGGGGCGACGGAACGCGCCCCTAGCGCGAAGGCGTTGATGTTACGCACGACCTCAGGAATCGGCATCGACCCAATGAAGCCCAAGACGTGCGATTTCGACATCTGACCGGCCAGAACACCGGCGAGATATTCGGCTTCATAGACGCGTCCGTTGTACGTGCCGAGGTTTGGCGCGCTCTTGTAGCCGGAGCTGTTGAGGAAGATCGTATCCGGATAATCCTTGGCTACTTGCAACATCGGGTTCATATAGCCGAAGGCCGTACCGAAGATGACTTTGTCACCTTGGGATGCGCGGTTCCGGAAGACGCGAGCGGCGTCTGAGCTCTCCGGAACGTTCTCAACACGAGTGACTTTGATTTGGTTGCCATACTTCTTCTCTGCCTCCTGGATGCCAATCTCATGGGACCGGGTCCAGCCGCCGTCGCCCGGATTGCCAAAATAGATGACGGAGACATCCAACGGTGCGTTTGCTGCATGCGATGTAGTCGACAGCGTCAGAAACGGAAGAGCGAGCAGTGCTAACGCGGTGCGATACAGCGCACCTCGGCATTTGTTCAACATGACGAGCTCCAAAGGTCCTACAGCAAAGTGGAAAGAAGTGAGTAGACGGCTTAAACGTTAGAAGTGCAATTTCGCTTCGACGAAGGGAGTGCTCTGAATATTCCCACCAACGGAGTTATTGGCTCCAAACTTGTGATACCAGTATTCCCAACCGATGCCGGCTTCAATCCAGTTCTTCTTTCCGAAAGCTAACTGGCCGACATCAACCATGATTTTGGGATGCAAGAGCACCTCGGTTTTCGTCGGTTGCGTATAGTCGTTGCCCTTCGGGCCAATCACGCTTAAGTACCCTTGAAGGCTCAAGGGAACCGGACCTACAGCAAATGGTATGTTCCAAGAACTCTCGACGCTGTAGGTCCAGTGAAAGCTCGTCGGACCGAAGTAGCCGTCATTGTTGAATTCCTTGTAGGCGCCGACCGAAACCTGCCAATATCCGACAGGCACCTTGATTTGAAAGCTGGGGCCAAACCGAACTGCGAACTCCCCGGAGGCGTAATAGTTATTCTTCGCGTCCCAGTTGAAGCCAGAATTGAAACCGATATCAGAGAACGGGCCGAAGGTGAATTTGTCCGTATTGAATATCTTGTTGAAGCTGAGGTCGTTGCGGAATACGAACCACCCCTCATAGGCACCTTGAGGTTGGTGACCGGTCGCGTTGGCCGGGTCCTGCCGGTTCGACATCAGCAATTGAGCGTCAAAGAAGTTGGTACCGTACTTGAAGCCGTCCGTATGGGTGAACTCGATGACGTTCAACCCGACGTCGTTGCCGCCGGGATGGTTCGGACTGGTTGCGCCAGGCATTTTGAAATACGGACCGTACCAATACGAGATGGAGTCGTCGACCCATTCGAACGCATGTGCTTGTGACGCAAACATGAGGCCCGCCGCCATTGCCAACAAACTTCTCTTCATATAGTTCTCCTAATGTCAGAACGTGGCATCTTTGCTCAATGCCACCCGCGCGCGTGCTTCTATCTCCCTTGCCCAGTCCGTAGGCGGTCGGTTCGCTGAGCGGCGGCTGCGACCTATGTGGGGAATAGGCCGGTTGGGGGTCAAGGAACTGACGTCGCGCAATCGGTACTCACAAAAAGGCTTGACGATTTGGCCTTCTAGTGCGCAAAACTGGTACACCAGAAGGTATTCCAAAAAAGCCAAACGGCCAAGTGTTTCAAAATCAGTGAAAGCCCTACCGTCGCAGGTTTAACGTTTGACGCGTGGCCCGGAGCGATATGCACGGTCATAACCAACGCCGTGGAACGTCCTATCGACGCGGCACTAGTGATGTGCAGGGCGATTACATCGAGGTCGTCCCAAAAGTGAAACGTTGCGTTTCATGAATGCCCTTCCGCACTGAAATCTGGAGCGATAGATTTGAACTACCACCTGCCCAAGTTGTTTCGTGGTGCCCCACATAGAAAGTACGCATTGGAACGAGAATCATGCTTATCTATCAGCCGCCAACTGCCGCGAAGTTCATCCCGATCATTGACCTTGAGGGGAGCTTCTCTGAAGACTTAGAGACAAGAAAGAAGGTCGCGTGGGAGGTGCATAAGGCCAGCCGCGATACTGGCTTCTTCTACATTTCGAACCACCGCGTTCCGGAGGAGGTCACGTTCGGACAGCTCGCGCTTGCACGCGAGTTCTTTGCGCTTCCCGTTGAGGAAAAGCTGAAAGTCAACTTCAATGACAACCCGTCGATGCGCGGCTACGAGCCGATGTCGAGCCAAGCGCTGGATGACGGTTCATTGCCCGATTTGAAGGAAGGCTTCATGGCAGGTGTCGATGGCCTGCAGGCATATGTCACGAAGGGGGAGTACAACAGCAAAAATCAGTATCCGGAGTCCATGCCCGCAATGGGGCCCGAGACGGACCTTTACCTCCATACCATGCTTGCGCTGGGCCGACATCTGTTGAGCGTTCTCGCACTGTCGTTGGACCTGCCCGAAGACTACTTCTCCCAAGGCGTGGAGATGCCGATGATTACCACTCGGCTGCTGCACTATCCGCCGCAGGACAAGGTCGGCGAAGGAAACCAGCTCGGCGCTGGGGCGCATACTGATTGGGGGATGTTGACGATGCTGCTTCAGGACGACGTCGGCGGACTAGAGGTCCGAAACGCGGATGGTGAATGGGTGCGCGCCCCTTACATCCCTGGCACGTTTGTCGTCAATCTAGGCGACATGGTCCCCGTGTTGACGAATGGACTGTATCACTCGAATATGCACCGCGTGTTGAACACAGCACCCGACAGGCACCGTTACTCTGTCCCGACCTTCTTCGACCCGAACTACTTCTACCGTATCAAGCCACTGGCTTCTTGTGGAGCGGCACAGGATGGCTCAGTCCGGGAGTACACGGTCGGGGAGCACATTGCAGAGATGTACGCCAAGACTTACGGGAGTGCCGCCCCGGCGTAGGTCAAAGAAATGCGGCCGAGCAGGGACAAGGTCCAAGGTTGGGCCTTCCTGCTCGGGCGAGGCATCGCCAAGAGCCGAATCGAGTCGTTGCGCAGTCGGTGCACGGTAACGCGTCACCCTGCCGGCACGTCCGGAAGTATTGTTGCCGAGGACGCGACGTAGTTGTTGAACGTCGGGATATCCACGACGCTCTGAGCCACCAGGTCGATGAAGGTCTTAAGTTTGTTGCTCCCGTACCGCTGCCGATGGTAAGCGCAAAAGATTCGCCGCATCTCTGGCTTCCAGTCAGGAAGAACGGGTATCAAGCTACCGTGTCGGATTTCCGGCTGAACAAAATAGTCGGGCAGTAGCGCGATTCCCATCCCATCCACACAAAACGTCTTCATCACCCAGTAATCATTGGTCTCAATGATGGACCGGCTGATGTAGGCGTGAGATGTCTGGTTCGAATGAAGGGTAACTTGCCCCGTATGCTCCGGCTCGCGTAAGGCAATCCGCTCGTAGCGAACCAATTCCTTCGGCTCCGAGGGCAGTCCCTGTCTCCGCGCATAGACAGGACTGGCGTATAGCCCGTAGCTGAGCCGTCCCACTGGCTTGGCTATGATATTCGGCAAGTCGGGCGCCTCTGAACAGATGTAGCAATCGGCGTCTTCTACCCGGGGTGATGAGGGGAGGCCAGCGGCATACAACTCGCAGACAACGTTGCCGTATTTGGCTAAGAACTGTCGAGTCACGTGACACACAAAAGTAGTCGTGAAATGATTCTCGGCAAGGATACACAGCCTTCCCTTCATGCCACTGCCGAGTTCCTGCACCTCAGCGCGGGCAAGCTCCAAACGACCGCCCATCTCCAAGAGCAGTGATTCGCAGCGGATATAAAACGCTTTCCCCGCCTCGGTTGGGACGACTCGCCTCGATGAACGTTCGATGAGTTCAACGCCGAGGTCCTCTTCAAGGCGCTGCAGGTGACGGCTGAGCGTTGACTTCGATATGCCAGTCAACGCCTCAGCCTTGGTGAGGCTGCACGTTCGCACGATCACGGCAAACGCTTCAATAAGCTTAATATCCAGTGCCATCGACGGTCAGAGCGACAAGCTGCGGACGCCAGTACCCGCCGGAGAATCTGCGACGTTTGAGCTTAGGACGCGACTCACTGGCTTTCGTCGCCTATTCGCTTAAGAGTACCAGAACGGACTGTCCTCGGCGAGGTGCAGAAAAACTTACACGCATGCGCCGCGTTACGTGTTTGGTTGCGACCCAGGCTGTCAAAAATAGTAAAGCGGCGCTGCGTTGTCTGAGACACGCCGCGCCGCTCGCCCTCGCTTTCCAGTGTGCAACCGCTCTAGACTTCGACGTCTCTTGCTGTCTCCAAGGTGAGGCGCGCCGCTTCTTCGTTCGAACTCAAGCCATTCAGGACGACATTGAGAACGATGGCCACGACTGCTGTAAGCAGGATGCTGCTGCTCAAAATCGGAGCCAATGCGCTGGGAAGCTTGGCAAAGAGCTTGTCCGAGACTACAGGGATCATGCCGACGCCCACGCTGATAGCGACAATGTAGAGGTTGTGGGTATGGTTAAAGTCCACCTTGGTGAGGGTCTTGATACCGTTTGACGCCACCATGCCAAACATGACGATGCCGGCTCCCCCCAGGACGCACGGCGGGATAGAGGCAACGAGCACCGACAACTTCGGGACCAGACCCAGCAGAATCAGAATAATGCCGCCAACAGCGCATACCCAGCGACTCTTCACACCCGTCACGGCGACGAGACCGACGTTCTGAGCGAAAGAGGTGTAGGGAAATGTGTTGAACAGGCCTCCAATGATGTTGCCGACGCCGTCGGCGCGGAAGCCTCGTGTCAAGGCTTTTTCGTCGATGGGCTTCCCAGTAATTTCACCAATCGCCAAAAACATCCCAGCCGACTCGACGAAGGTCACGAGCATGACGACGCACATTGAAGCTGTCGCCCAGAGATCGAACTTCGGAAGGCCAAAGTGAAGCGGCATGACCCATCCAATCCACGCTGCATCGTGTAGCCCGGCAAGGGAGACCTGTCCAAGGGGCACTGCAATTGCGAAGCCGAAGACGAGGCCCAGGAGAATCGCAAGATTCGCCAAAAACCCGCGTGCGAATTTGACCATGAGCAACACGAAAAGCAGTACGGCGCCGGCGATTCCAAGGTAAACCGGGTTGCCGAAGTCGGGGTTCCCGAACCCTCCACCGGACCACGCTGCCGCGACACCCATTAGCGACAGACCTACCATGAGAATCTCTGAACCGGTGACAATCGGGGGAAAGAATCGGAGCAGCTTGCCCACGAGCGGTGCCATGAAGATGCCAAAGATGCCGGCAGCAATGGTGGCGCCGTAGATGCCGAGCAAGCCAAGCTCGGGATTGGACCCAATTGCAAGCATCGGGCCGAGCGCTGTGAAGGTGACGCCCATCATGATGGGTAATCGAATACCCACGCCCTTGAAGCCAATCGTCTGAATCAGCGTGGCAATTCCTCCGGCCATCAAGTCCGCATTTATTAGAAAGGCTACTTGGTCCTTCGGCAGTTTGAGCACCGCGCCGATAATCAGCGGCGTCGCTATGGCGCCCGCATACATAATCAACACGTGCTGTACAGCCAGGAGGACCAACTCGCCCAACGGCAACTTCTCATTGCTTTCAGTATCTAACATGACTCACTCTCTTGGGCAGATTCAGAGCTCAACCAGCATCACGTGTGTGCGCCTTTGCTTTAACGACGTTGGTGCCAAATCTTTGTGTAAAAGAAGACTACAGAAATTTAATGCGGCGATTTACTGGGAGCAAATCGCCGCGCAGCAGTAACATCGACCTCCGCGCGGTTCGACACGCGTGCGTGCAAACCTACGAACGGTGCGCGTTTACAAAAGCTTCCAACGTCTCAGCCTTTTTCTTAGCTTCGTACACCGCTACCCGTTCCGCGTACAATTCGCGAACAAACTTCGCAACAAGGCAACTGTCGGCGAACATGTTGTACTTCCAACCTGTTCCGTAAGCTGCGAGGTTGATGTTGTCGATGGTCATGATTTCCATCTTAGAATCGTCAACCTCGAGGTACTGGTCAATGACCTTTCGAACCAGTTCCTTGGTGGCGGCAAGCTTGTGAGCATGCCATTCCTCGGTGTGCCACTCGCCCGGCTTCGGATTTGAGAACGGATACTGGATCGAACGACCGGGTCTGTCATACCCCAGACCATCAAATGGGCCAGTTTCGAACGCCCACCAGTTACGTGGACCGTTGGGCGCAGCCGGTCGGACCTGCGTCCAGACGACCATGTTCTGCTTGAGCCATTCATCGGCAAAGCTGTCATCGTTGTACGGATCGAGCTTCCTGATGGACTCTTTGTCACCGCGCATCTGCGACACCGCGTGTTCCACCTCATTTTCAATCTTAAAAATGCAGTGGCTGTAGTCCATGCAGAAATTGAATGGGATGCCTCGGCTTCTCACCATCTCTGCTACTTTCGTAACCCGACGAAAGTCCTCCGACCACATATCTACGTGACCTTCATACGAGATAGTCAGGTCGTAAGGCTTCGCAAGGTCATACGTGTACAAGTAAGAGTCGGCCACCTCCTGGTCCGTCACATAATGTCCGTCGGCGTGCTTGGCCCAGACCATAAGGTTGTGAAACTTTGATCCAACTTCACGAGCGCGAACCAGGTTCGACTTCAGTGTTTCCTCGTCCTTACCTAACACGTAAGTCCAGCTGCCCGACAAAACGGGCAGGTTATACTTCTCGCTCGCCTTCAAATATTGCTTCAGTTGATCATCATCTACGGGAATTCGATCCATGAAGTCCCACAGACCGGTCTCGTGCAAAAGCCGGAACTGTTCTTCGACTGGAAGTTCCTCGTCCAGCCAGTCAGTAACTGGTTTCTCCATCGATGACGGTTGAACGCCTCGGCCGGCGCACGCCAGCTTGAACATCTTTTTAGTCATTACATCTCCTAGAAGAATCGGCATCCGCCTCGGTGCTTTAACGTGCGCGCAAATCTGCGTACTGGCGCGCGCTCTCAATAACCGGCTCGTGTAGAGCAGCCTTGAATGCTTCGGCACCATCTCGTGCGGCCTCGCTCAGTTCCCGCATCCACTTGCGGTACTGGACCGAGACCTTATCGGTAACCACCGGAACCTCGTCGGTTGTCATTTGAGCCGGCCACTGAGATTCAATGACGGGCTTGTCCTCTGCGAAGACCACATCGTTGAAGGTAATGTGGAGATGGTCCGAGTCATCGGCTTGCTCGCGCGCAAAGATGAGGAAGTTCTTCGTGTGCGAGTCGTCCAGAGGGCACGAGACGTTAAAGAGCACGTGCAAGGACTTTGTCGAATACTTCTCTACCGCCAGATTGATGGCGAACGGCATGCTGCAGTGGTAGGTGAACGTTCCAATCGCTGCATGGTTCGGGACATCCATATCCGGCGGCGTATCGTAGACGAAGCGGAACTGACCGTTGACTCGGTCCATCGGCACGATGGGCGGCTCGGCATTGTTCGGGTCGAAAAGCGTACCCGGATGGATGAAAGCGAAATGCGAGAAGTCCGTGAAATTTTCCCAGCGCCGCTCGGCGGAGGCGTCCCACCAATACGGCTCTTGCACCACAATTCGCATCTTCGGGTCTTCGGCAGCGCTGAAGTAGGGAATCTCCGTGCAGTTAAACGATGAATCGAGGCGAACCCAAATCAAGCCGTACTTTTCCTCGCAATCGAAGGTTTCGACGCGGGCCTTGTTCGGAATCGGATTGTCGGGACAAGCCGGAATCTTCGTGCATGCGCCCGCCGTGTCGTATTTCCAGCCGTGGTACGGACACTGCAGTTCGCCGCCCACGACCTGACCACACGAGAGCTTCGCTGAGCGGTGCGCGCATCGGTCCCGCATCGCGACGTACTTGCCTTCCAGTTTTGCTACCACCAGTTGCTCTCTGAGCAAGGTGACTGCGAGCGGGCCGAAGCTAGAGGGTTTGGCTTTCTCGAGCTCGGTAACAGTGCACACCGGGTGCCAAAAGTGGCGGAGATACTCGTTATCCTTAATCAGCGGTACGTATTCCATGCCTGTCTCCTTCGTTTCTTTGGGGAACTAAATACAGACGTTCTTAGGAGGACTCGCTCTCCCAGCGTCCCTTAAACCACGACAGCCGTTTTGGCCTCTTTGATCCATCAACTGGTACACCAGAAGTTACGAAATCAATAAAAGCGTGTCAAGCGCGTCTGATAGCAGGAAAGGGGAGTGGTGCCTCAAACTCAGATAAGCGACTCTGTTAAAAGCGCTTACCTGAGAGCATTCGCTACAAGCCGGTACCAAAAATTTGGCGCTGCCGTTCTGTCGATCGCGTACTTTGGACGAACGGGCAGCTCATCCAGGTTCTTAGCAACAAACGGTCTGCTAGCTGGCCCTCTCGTCGATGATGTTGGTGCGCAGCGCCTCCCGGAATGCGTCTTTCCCCTTCGGAGCCGCGAGCGAGAGTTCGCGATGCCACTTTCGGTACTGGATGGAGACCTTGTCGGTCGCAACCGAGATTTCGTTCGCAGAGACTTCGGCAGGCCATTGAGACTCGATGATGGGCTGGTCTTCCGCCAAAACGCGCTTCTGAAACGCAAGATGCATGTGGTCAGGCTGATTGTCACGCTCGCGAATAATGACCATAAAGTTGCGGCAGGTCTTCTCATCAACTGGACACGCGGTCGTCCACAAGATGAATCGCGAATCGTCGCGCCAGAGCTTAATCTCCAGATTGATGGAGTAGGGCATGGTGCATCGGTAGGTGAAGTCACCCATCGGCGCCTCCTCCGGAATGCCCTCCATTTCTCGCGGCGGCGCCAATTTGAACTGCAGCTCGCCGTCTACGCGGTTCACGAGAACCAGCGGGTGACTTGCAAAGAACGGGTCGTAGAGCGTTCCCGGATGAACGAACGCAAAGTGCGAGAAGTCCGTGAAGTTTTCCCACCGACGCTCAGCAACCGTGTTCCAGATGTAGGAGTCGGCGACGATGACCTGCATGTCAGGGTTGTCCCAATCGCCGAGGAACGGAATCTCGGTACAGTCGTACGAGTTGTCCAGACGCACCCAGACCATCTCGTACTTGACATCGCAGTCGTACATCTGAAGCTTGGCTCGCGGGGGCACCGGCTTGTCAGGGCAGGCAGGAATGGACTTGCACGCGCCTTCACCGTCGTATTGCCAACCGTGATAGGGGCATTGGAGCCTGTCTTGGCCTTCGCATTTTGCAATGGTTCCAATGGAAAGCTGGGCGGACCGGTGGGCGCAGCGGTCCGGCGCCGCGACGATTTTGCCGTTTAGCCTTGCCAAGACCAGTTTTTCGCCAAGAAGTGTGACGCCCATCGGGCCATGTCCCGAAGGATTTGCGCGCTCGAATTCGGCCAGCGTGCAGACCGGGTGCCAGAAATGGCGAAGATACGACTTGTCTTCCAAAAGAGGCTTGTACTGCTCACGCGCACTCATTCGTTGCTCCTGTGGGGTAGGGTGATGCCAATCGTTCTAATCTGAGAGACCAAAAGACTAAACTGGTATACCAGCCTAGGCGTCAAAAAAAACAGATGCAATCAGGGATTTCCTGCATCCGTGTTCTGATGGGGACGCAGCGGCCATGAATCGTGCCAACGTAGCGTTTCTCCTGATATGCGTTTCGGGCGTCCTGATAGCAAAGAACGCTAGAATATGTAACCGGACTGTCGGCTGACCCGATGGCTGCGCTGCTGGCGCACCGTCTCATTCTGTGGTGCCAAAACGCCCAACTTAGGCACCATGGTCTTCCGACTGTTGCCCCAACCTCCTATGCGCCAGGCCGGCGCACTGCCCATCACATGCTGACTCAGAAGATAGTAGGTGCAATCTCGGATGCGATTTATCACCGCAAGCTGCCGCCGGGCGCCAAGCTGAACGAGCGCGACATCGCGGACCTCTACGGAGTGAGTCGAACCGTGGTGCGGCAGGCACTTATCCGCCTTTCCCAAGATGGGCTTGTGGAAATCTCGCCAAAGCGCTCGTCTGCGGTGTGGCGCCCGACATTCGACGACGCGTTCGAGCTTTATCAGATGCTGCTCGTGCTTGAAAGCGGGGTGATTGACCAGTTGATTAAGAGCGTCACACCTGACCAGCTCAAGACGCTTCGTGCGCACACCGTCAAAGAAAAGGCAGCATTCGAGAAGGGGCGGCACGACTTGGGTGATAAGCTTGGGCGAGAGTTTCATGAACTGATTATTTCCTTTCTCAACAACGCAACGCTCACTCAGATCCATCATCATTTGAGGCGCCGCGAAGCGCTCATCAACGCGATGTTTCGTGTGGGATTCGATTACTGCCAACTGCGCGATGAACATTCCCAGTTGGTCGAATGTCTGGAAAAGAAGGACGCTGCCGCGGCCAAAGCGCTTCTCGCGTCGCACTACAACTTGGTCATCCGTGGTTATCGATTTGACGCCCTGGTTACGCCGGAAGTGGACCTCAGGCTGGCGTTAGCGCTCTAAACTCTTCTGCACCAGCCCCGGCCCGCGCACGCGGGCCGGCACATTCTCGGCGGTTTATAAAGCCTTCTAACAGGCTGCCTCAGTGTTACTCCCAACAAGAAATCGCTTGCCCCAGCGATTTTTTTTGTTATAGAGTCTGGTATACCAGTTGAGCTATCTGACAAGCCAATATAGGAGGGACATGTGAATTTTGACCAGCAACTGTTCGATGACTGGCACCCCGTCGCGGCATTGGAAGACGTTCTTCCGGACCGCAGATTTCATACTCGCCTGCTCGGTCGCGTCGTCTCGTACAGCCGCAAGAACGCTGAAGTGACGGCACAGTGGGACGACGACGGCACGGAGCGCCCAATGTCTGCCAAGGAGCAGTACGGCGCACTTTGGTTGTCGTTCTCATCAAACCCGAGGAGTCTTTTCGAGGTTCCCGAATTCGCGGAACCGGATCGGCGCATCGTGAGCGCCGGGTCCACACGCGTGAACACGTCTGGTCTGCGGGCGGTTGAGAACTTCCTTGATATGGCGCATTTTCCGTTCGTCCATACGGACATCCTCGGCGCTGAGCCACACACCGATGTCGCGCCTTACCAGGTCAAGTACGACGAGACGGTCGACGAAATCATCGCGACCGAATGCAAATTTCCGCAGCCCCGCGGTTCCGCGACGGCGACGGACGCACTCGACATGGACTACATCTATCGCGTCACCCGGCCATACGTCGCGATTCTGTACAAAACGTGTCCGCCGGACCCGTCACGCTGGGACGTCCTGTGTCTGTTCATACAGCCCGTCGACGAGGAGTGGTGCATCGCTCATACGTTGATGTGCTACGTGGATGACGTGAATTCGGACGAACAACTCCGTCATTTCCAGCAGACCATCTTCGGCCAGGACCTGATGATTCTCGTCAACCAGGTTCCGCGGCGCCTTCCCCTTACGGCAAAGACAGAGAACCCGGTCCGTGCTGATGTTCTGGCAACGGCATATCGCAAGTGGATGCGCGACGGTGGTCTTACATACGGCGCAATCCGTGACTGACAAGGGATTGAGATTCATGAGTTCATTTGATTCGAATCGCTGGTACCCAATTTCCAGCACCGAGGTCCTCAGTGAGCGTCACGTCTTCCAGACGTCCCTCGCAGGTCAAGAGTTGGCGGTATGGCGCGATGACAACGGCATTGCAAACGCATGGGAAAATCGATGTCCCCATCGCGGCTTGCGGCTCTCGCTCGGCATCAATCTCGGACATGAGCTGCGATGTCAGTACCACGGCTGGACGTACGAGAGCGGCTCGGGCGGCTGCACGTTTGTGCCCGCACACAGAGACGCAACGGAACCCAGTAAGGCATGTGTGAGCACGTTCGCCGTGCGTGAAGCCGGTGGACTTGTTTGGGCGTCACTCGGCGCGCCTGTCGGCGACCCGCCCCTAATCAAAACGCAAGAAGGTGGTTCGACCTTCTCGTTTGTAAGAAGCCTACCGTTCAACCTACCTGCTGACGAGGTTGCCAAAGGACTCCTCGAGGACGGCATCTGCTTCGCTGAGTGCTTTGACCAAGACCCAGGGAGCGTCGGCCTTCGACAGTTCGGAAACGACTCTGTTGCTCTGTCTGTCGGAGAGAACGGCCGGTCCGGTCTGCATTTCTATATTCAGCCGCATTCCGCGGACAAGACGATCGTCCATGTGAATGCGCTCCTTCAAGAGCCTGTAAGCCGTAGCTTTTTCGAGCGCTTCTCGCATGTGTTCGGCGAGTTTCGACGAGCGCTCGAGCGGGCTAGCGTCGAGCAACCCGTCACAAAGGTCGTCGCCGCGCGCAAGTCGACACAGATACCTGTGCCCGTGCCGGTTGTCGTCGCTGCTCCTCAGACCTCGTCGGCTGAGTACCGCTGCAAAGTCACGTCTCGCGTACAGGAAACTGGCGACATCGTTTCGTTCGCCCTCACGCCGATTGGCCGTACGTTACCGCAGCTCACGCCTGGCATGCATGTGAGCGTCACGACGCCTTCGGGTTTCGTTCGCCAATACTCGATTATCAACGGACCGCATGAGCGCGACGCTTTCCTGATTGGCGTCAAACGAGAACTGCAGTCGGTTGGCGGCTCGAAGTCCATGCATGACGACGTAAAGGAAGGCTCGGAACTCAAAATCACGGTTCCCCGGAACGGATTTCCATTGCGGCGCAATGGCCGTACACCCGTCCTCATTGCTGGCGGTATCGGCATCACCCCGATTCTCGCGATGGCTCAGGCGCTGAACGCGAGCGGCGACAAGTATGCGATGCACTACTTCGTGCGTGGCCCGGAGCACACCCCGTTTCAGGAGCGGCTACGTACGCTCGGGCGCAACGTATTCATCCATACAGGCCTGGACGTTGAGGGAACCCGGCGCCGGCTCGAGGAAATCGTCGAAAAGCTCACCCCGGAGCAGACCGAGGTCTACACGTGCGGGCCGGGTCCGATGATTGACACGGTCAAGGATGTTGCTTGTAAGCGAGGTATCCCTGAAGAGTCCGTGCGGTTCGAATACTTCAAGAACACAGATATCCCGACTGGCGGTGAAGCCTTCGAAGTAACGTTGGCGAAATCCGGCAAGACTTTCATGGTGCCGCCGGACAAGACACTTCTAAAAGCTTGTTGGGACGAAGGCGTAGCTCTCGAAGCCTCTTGTGAGCAGGGTGTTTGTGGGACCTGCATGACCGCAGTGCTCAGCGGAGAGTTGGAGCACCACGACACCTACCTTTCAAAGCGGGAACGCGAAAGCGGAAAGTGGATTATGCCGTGCGTTTCTCGATGCAAGAGCAAGAAGCTCGTGCTCGACGTCTAATGTGAGTGACCATGATTACGCTCTACGATTACGAACTTTCCGGCAACTGCTACAAGGTCCGACTGCTGCTCAACATCCTTGGCTTGGAGCACAAGCTTGAGCCTGTCGAGTTCTACCCGAGTAAGGCGCACAAGTCGGACGCGTTCCTTCGGATCAATCCGCTCGGACAATTGCCTGCACTTACCGATGGCGACTTCACGATTCGGGACGCGCAAGCAATCTTGGTCTACCTTGCTTCGAAGTACGACAAGACCGAGCAGTGGTACCCGGCCGCAGACGCGGCGCTCGCCGGCGAGGTTCAGATGTGGCTTTCATTCGCCGACAGCCTCACAGGGTCCATTTCGGCAGCTCGCCTGCATGACCTATTTTTCTTCGATTTTAATGAAGAGGCGTGTAGAAGGCGCGCGCACGAGTTGCTCAGAATCCTCGACGAACATCTTTGGCTGCGCGAGAAAAGCGGCGGCAAATTCCTTTGCCGCGCTGCTCATCCGACCGTTGCCGATATTGCTTGCTTCCCGTACATCATGCTGTCAGACGAGGGCGGCGTTTCGCTCGGAGACTACGCGGCCGTACGCCGATGGACGGACCGCGTCAAGCGCTTGCCAGGTTTTATCGTGATGTCCGGCGTGTTCCCCGCCGCTCAGTTGCCGACACAGCAGCCTGAAGCGCCTCGTCAAGCGAGCGCCTGACGCCCTGCTGACGCACGCGATGCATCAGACCCAATTTTTCAACAAATAAGGCTAGATAGATGAAGACGAAAGCAGCAGTTGCATGGAAGGCCGGTGAGCCCTTGACCGTAGAAGAGGTGGACTTGGCGGGTCCGCGGGCTGGTGAAGTCTTGATTGAGGTAAAAGCAACCGGAATCTGTCACACCGACTACTACACGCTTTCTGGCGCGGACCCCGAAGGTATCTTCCCCGCGATTCTAGGTCACGAGGGCGCAGGGGTCGTGGTCGATGTTGGCCCGGGAGTAGGCACCTTGAAGAAGGGTGACCACGTCATCCCGCTCTACACGCCGGAATGTCGCCAATGTAAGTTCTGTCTCTCGCGCAAGACGAATCTGTGTCAGTCGATTCGAGCCACTCAAGGCAAGGGCTTGATGCCTGACGCAACCTCTCGTTTTTCGCTCGACGGCAAGCCCTTGTTTCACTACATGGGCACATCAACGTTCTCGAACTACATCGTGGTTCCTGAGATTGCTGTCGCGAAAGTACGTGAGGACGCCCCTTTTGACAAGATTTGCTACATCGGCTGCGGTGTCACTACGGGCGTGGGTGCTGTGGTTTTCTCGGCAAAGGTTGAAGCGGGTGCCAACGTGGTCGTGTTCGGGCTCGGTGGTATTGGCTTGAACGTGATTCAAGGCGCGAAGATGGTCGGCGCCGACAAAATCATCGGCGTGGACATCAACCCCGGCCGTGTCGAGTTGGCGAAGAAATTTGGCATGACCCACTTCGTCAATCCGAAGGAAGTGGACAACGTCGTCGACCATATTGTGCAACTGACCGACGGCGGCGCTGACTACTCGTTCGAATGCGTCGGCAACACGACCCTGATGCGCCAGGCACTGGAGTGCACGCACAAGGGGTGGGGCCAGTCGTTCATCATCGGCGTAGCTGCTGCAGGCCAGGAAATCAGCACGCGCCCGTTCCAGCTCGTCACGGGCCGCGAGTGGAAGGGTTCCG
Organism: Burkholderia sp. B10; assembly: GCF_004368385.1. NCBI lineage: Bacteria > Pseudomonadati > Pseudomonadota > Betaproteobacteria > Burkholderiales > Burkholderiaceae > Burkholderia > Burkholderia sp. B10. The sequence goes on from NZ_PQMX01000005.1 coordinate 130,655, forward strand.
CCTTCGGCGGAGCGCGCGGCCGTACCGATGTTCCGAAGATTGTCGACTGGTATATGGAAGGCAAGCTCAACATCGACGACCTGATTACTCATCATCTGAAACTCGAGCAAGTGAACGAGGGCTTCGACCTCATGAAGAAGGGCGATTCCATCCGGTCTGTCATCATCTATTAAGGAGATCTGATGCTGCTCGATAAGGTCGAGGAACATGCAAGTTTCGGCGGTACGCAGGCTGTTTATCGGCACTCTTCACGCGCGGTCGGCGTGCCGATGAAGTTTTCGATTTACCTTCCTCCGCAAGCAGCAACGAAGAAGGTGCCGGCACTCTTTTACCTCGCCGGGTTGACCTGTACCGAAGAGACGTTTCCCATCAAGGCCGGTGCTCAGCGCTATGCGGCCGAGCACGGCATCGCGCTTATTTCGCCGGATACCAGCCCCCGAGATACAGGCATTCCATGGGAGAAGAACTCCTGGGAATTTGGCGCCGGCGCCGGCTTTTACGTTGACGCGACCGTGGCACCTTGGAACAAGCATTTCAAGATGTACTCGTACGTGAAAGACGAGCTTCGCGAACTTGCATTGGAGCATTTTCCTATCGATGGAAGCCGAATTGGCGTCTTCGGCCATTCGATGGGCGGACATGGTGCCCTGGTCCTGGCCCTGCGCAATCCGCATATTTATAAGTCGGTTTCTGCTTTTGCCCCAATTGCAGCGCCGATGCAATGCGACTGGGGACTGGGCGCGTTCAGCGGCTATCTTGGAGATGACCGCAACGAGTGGAAGCGCTACGACGCCAGCGAACTCATGTGGACGATGAGTAGCCGGTTTCCCGACGGGATTCTCATCGACCAAGGGCTGGACGACAAGTTTCTTACGGAGAAGCAGTTGAATCCGGAGATATTTGAAAAAGCATGCGAGACGGTGGGACAGCCTCTTACGCTGAGACGGCACGAAGGATATGACCACGGCTATTTCTTTATTTCAACATTTATCGCCGACCACATCGCTCACCACGCGAGGGTATTGAACGGTGCGGCTGGTTTGAACTGATTCAATTCAGGGGTCTCGGACGCGCTGGCCTCCTCCGACGCGTCCTTTTATGCCCCGGCTTGCCCGGGGCTTTTTTCTCATTCTATCGGCCAGGCGTAACTATCAGCCTGCTCAACTAGCGAAGCGGGGGCGAGCATCCAATTAACCTGCTTCTGTACTTTCAAGGGCTAACCGTCGAGAGACGAAAGACCCACACCGGCTTCGGGGCCCACGAATCTCTGAACCGCACCGGGAATCGTGGAGGCTGGTTGGTTTAAGTTAATGCGGACACGTCAGCGGCATTTCTGAGTTGCCTGTAGTAGTTTGCCTCAGCTTCAGCAGGCGGGATATAGCCGAGCGGTTCCATCAGCCGATGACGGTTGTACCAGGCGACCCATTCCAGCGTTGCCAGTTCGACGGATTCCCTCGTTTTCCAAGGGGCGCGCCGATGAATCAGTTCCGTCTTGTACAGGCCGTTGATCGTCTCGGCCAGCGCATTGTCGTAGCTGTCGCCCCGGCTGCCGACCGACGGCTCGATGCCGGCCTCAGCCAGCCGTTCGCTGTAGCGGATGCTGACGTATTGAGACCCTCTGTCGGAATGATGAATCAAAGTCCCGTCCTCACCCGGTTGGCGGGCGTACAGCGCTTGTTCAAGTGCATCCAGAACGAAGTCCGTGGTCATCGACGAGCTGACGCGCCAGCCAACAATACGGCGGGCAAACACGTCGATCACGAATGCCACGTACAGCCAGCCTTGCCATGTCGAGACATACGTAAAATCCGACACCCAGAGCTGATTCGGTCGGTCAGCCTTGAACTGCCGGTTGACTCGGTCCAGCGGGCGCGGCGCGGTCACCTCGGGAATCGTCGTGCGAACACGCTTACCGCGAACTGCGCCACGCAAGCCCTGCAGTTTCATCAACCGTCCGACCGTGCAGCGTGCCACTGCAATGCCTTCCCGGTTCATCTGCTTCCAGACCTTCGGCACGCCGTAGACCTGCATGTTGGCCTGCCAGACACGCTTGATCTCCGGTTGCAAAAGCTCATCGCGTTTCGCGCGGGCGCAGCGCTTCGACGGATCGCGAAGTTGTGCTGCATGGCGTCGGTAGCCCGACGGGGCAATCCGCAAGACCTTGCAGATCGGCTCGACCCCGAAGGTGTCGCGATGCTGATCAATGAAGGCCTTCAGGACTTGAAACGGCGGTCGAGCTCCGCCTGGGCGAAAAACGCGCTCGCCAGTTTGAGAATCTCATTGGTCCGGCGCAGTTCCTTGACCTCGCGCTCCAAGGCCTTGATGCGTTCACGCTCGGCCGTACTCACGCCATCGCGCTCTCCACGGTCGACCTCGTCGCGCTTAACCCAATCCAACAACGTCTGCGGCGTGCAGCCGATCATCGGCGCAATCGATTCGACTGCCGCCCACATCGACGGGTGCTCGCTACGCTGCTCGCGTACGAGGCGCACTGCGCGCTCTCGGACTTCCGGGGAAAACTTGCTTGGCTTCTTGTTCATGGCTCCATTCTCTCAAGAGTTGGAGCCTCCACAAAACTCGGGGCGGTTCACTCTCCTGTCAAGAACGGGCCCCGACCTCGTCCCCCAGTCCATGGCTGGGGGCCTTTTTTGGCTATCGGAGAACACGGAAAGCATTGTGTATGTAGGAAATCCGTATGGTGAAAATCAGGCGTGCCCACCGGCGGGGAAGGCCGTTGCTCAAGCCGAAGAATTGCTCCCACAAAGCTCCATCACCTTGCTCGCAACGCGGTGCCATCTCTCATTGCACGTATTGCGAACGGGTCGTGGCTCGGCATCTACCGTAAGGACGCTCCTCGAAGTCATCATCGTGGCGGGAGTCTTATCAGCGCGTGGGTTCGAACACGTATGCGCAAAAAGCCTCCGCGACGCTGAACTTGCAATCACGCGCACTGTGGTGAAAGGTGTGGATGTTGGACATTGGGTATTCACAGAAGACCAACTTCGTGCCGTCAGTAAAGTCGTTGGTACCTTCGAGCAACAGATGGAGAGTGCGTCAATCGGCGAAATTGAGGCTGCTTTCGAGAATGCGAAAGCAATCGCAGGTTTTTAAGAGGGAATTGCGCAGTCGTGAGTTCGTTCGTACTTGCGCGCATTGCACCCGCTAGCGTTGGTTCTTTGCATCATGCTCACGTCCTCTTGATGCACGGCGGCGACACTCGGCAGCGGCGGCACTCGGGTCCCTGGCCCCGAAGCACAAGGAAGACAAGGGCGCGTCAAATCCTTAACGTAAAGGTGAGCAAATGTTAGTCAAACCTATAGGCACGAACCCAGGCTTGGGTCGCAACCCAGCAAATCGGCAGTCGAAGAGATTGTCTTCATCGGACGATAGCACCGGAAGCGAGTACGCACGCCTGCTCAAAGCGCCAATGACTTCTCTGGTGGGAACTTACCAAGGACGTCCGGACGTTATGTCTGTGGCTATTCTAGGCTACAACTGAATGAGACTGTGGATTCGCAAAGACTCGCAGTACAGCAATGAAGAACACACGCAGTCCCATGCTAATGGCAGCAAGCGGTAGCCGATAGCTGTCTCGGGATTCGCCGCTTGCGCTATTCCGTTCAGCGACCCCAACATCCAGAACCAATGGCAAATCGAACCAGAATTTACACAGGCCTACGCGACGCTGCATATGCCCTCAATGAGCAGGCGTCCGGCCGTACTCCTGACTTCTCACGACTGCTATCCGGCGCAATCACACTCGACACTATGTTCCGACAGCGTGCGCTTGACGCCGACTTGCAGGATGCAGCACGCAATTTGGAGCGTGCCGTGAGAGAGGGTGGTTTGTACCTTGACACCGAGGGGCGCGCGCGAGCAGCCAATCTGGCAGAAAAGGTTCGGCTTTTCGCGGCTTTCCATTGAAGCGGTACCAGTCCGCTAAAGAGCTAAAGTCGGAAGTGGTGTACGGGGGAGTTGAGGCGGGAAATTGAAGGCGGTGGTGGTTTCAGCTGAGAATCTGATTGTCGAAGTCGGAAACTAGCGAACAACAAAACCATCCACCATGAGCAAGAATACGGAAAAAGCGGTCATCGGTCTATCGGGATCCGGCCTCGGGTTGGACGACCTGATCCGTCAAGGGGCGCGGCAAGTGATTCAGCAAGCGATTGAAGCGGAGCTGGCAGAGCTGCTTGAACGGTTCACGAACGTGAAGACACTGCACGGGCAACGCGCCGTAGTGCGCAACGGCTACTTGCCCGAACGCGAGGTACTGACGGCGGCCGGGCCGGTCCCCGTGAAGGTGCCGAAGGTACGCGATCGATCAGGATCAGGGGTGAAGTTCAATTCCTCGATCGTCCCGCCGTACGTGAGGAAGTCGCCCCGTGTTAGCGCGGCGCTGCCGTGGCTGTATCTGAAGGGCATCTCGACGGGCGATATGGGCGAAGCGCTGCGTGTGCTGCTCGGCGAAGATGCGAAGGGCTTGTCGGCGAATGTCGTGAGTCGGTTGAAAGCGCAGTGGGCCGAAGAGCATGCCGCGTGGAGCCGGCGTGACCTGTCGAAGTCGTACTACGTCTATTGGTGGGTCGACGGCATTCACACCGGGCTGCGCAGCGAGAACTCCGATGGCCAGTGCCTGTATATGAACGCGTCCCGTTTGCGCAAGAGTTTCGTGAGTTCCAACATCGACAGGATGGGTTGCAGCTGTATATCCGGCCTTTAGTGCAGCTGATACTGCCGCTGCTGGCCCCGATGAAATCCGCTGACTCACGCCTCGTTGCTGGTGCGAGCTCGAAGCTCGGCAGGCATTCCAGGTTTAGCGAGTCCCGGTCCGACCTATCTTGTCATCCCACACGATTACCCGACGCAACCTTTCCGCCTTCAGCTTGTACCGAACGTTGATTTTCTACCGCGTACCCTATCAGACTGGTTTCACGCTCACGTGCCCTTTCTCATATGGCCGGTCATGGGCGAGCACTGCCCAGATTGTCCGCGCCATCTTGTTTGCCAATGCGATCACCACCACGTTTGGCGGCCGTCTTTTTTTCATCTGCTCGAGCCATGGACCAGGTTCTTTCGCATGCGTCAGCACGGATCGCGCGCCGTGAATCAGTAGCGTGCGTAGGTAAGTGTCCCCTCTTTTGCTAATCCCGTGCAGGGTCACCTTGCCGCCCGAGCCGGTCTGTTTTGGCACAAGTCCGACCCACGCCGCAAACTCGCGCCCTGATCTGAACGCCTTCGGATCGCCGATCATTGCAGCTGCCGCCGTCGCCGTCAGTAGGCCCACGCCCGGGATCTCAATAATCGCCTTCACCGCCTTGTCCTCCTTCTTCCACGCGCCGAGTCGCCTTTCAATGGTCTCGATTTCACTGTCCAGCTCTTCGATCCGCGCCCACTGTTCACGTAGCGTATCTATCAGGACCTTCGATAGGCGCTCTTCGACGCGCGCAAGCGCGTCGGGGATTGATTTCGTTAGCGCCAGCCGACCTTTCCCCATCACCTCGCCGAGCTCGGCCAACATCCCGCGAAGACCGTTGATCTGCATGGTGCGGAACTTCACCAGTTGTTCCCGCTGCCGATGCATCATCAATACCGCCTGCTGCATCTCGGTCTTTATTGCCACAGCCTTAGACGGTTGCTGTACTGCCAGCCAGATCGCCTTTGCGTCCGCTGCGTCGCTCTTATTGCGAATGTTGAACGCCTTCACAAACCTCGCTGGCATCAACTTCACCCGATGTCCCATCGCCATCAGCTGTCGCGCCCAATGGTGCGCCCCACCGCATGCCTCCATACCGATCAGACACTGCGCACGATTTGCGAAATGCTCGAGAAACTGCGTGCGCCTTATTGCTTTATTCACGACCTCTCCCGTTTCCGGGTCGATGTAGTGCACGTGAAACACGTTTTTGGCAATGTCAACTCCAACTGGCGTAGCATTCATGGGTGGATCCTCCGGTTGCCGGAAAGTGCGTGCGCTTTCCATCGGGGCACATTGATGCCGTTGGCCCGTGAGGATCCACCTTACTTCCTTTCGCTCACGAGTGGGACGCGTTCATTTCATTGCTGGTGATCATCGGCGTGAAGCCGGATGGGAGCAAAGAGCGCGTGGCTATCGGTGACGGGTATCGAGAAACCAAGGCATCGTGGCTTGAGTTGCTGCTCGATCTGAAATCGCGGGGCTTGCAAGCGGGTCCACGGCTGGCCGTCGGCGACGGTGCAATGGGCTTCTGGGCGGCTCTGGAAGAGGTGTTTCCGGCGACGCGTGGCCAGCGCTGCTGGTTTCACAAGATGGGCAATGTGCTCAATGCGCTACCCAAGTCGCAACAAGCACGCGCAAAGGCGGGCATGCAGGCGATCTGGATGGCTGCCACACGAGCCGACGCGTACGCCGCTTTCGATCGCTTCGTGTCGATCCATTCGGTGAAATATCCGAAGGCAACCGAGACGCTGAAAAAGGATCGCGAGAGCCTGTTGGCGTTCTACGACTTCCCCGCTGAGCACTGGCAGCATTTGCGGACGACCAACGCGATCGAGTCGACGTTCGCGACGGTACGCCATCGAACGACGCGTACGCGTAACTGTGTGTCGCGGCCCACCTTCCTCGGTCTGGCATTCAAGCTGATCGAGGAGGCGGAGAAAACCTGGCGTCGCATCAACGGACCGGAAAAGATCAAGCTGTTGCTCGAAGGCGTCCCCTTCAAGGACGGCGAACCGGTGCAAGACGATCGACCGGTTCAGCAGAAACTCGCCGCTTGAATTCGCCCGTCACGATGCTGCTCATACACCACTCTTGACGATAGCTCTCCGCTAAACAAAGAGCCGTGCTAGAGCCGAAACCATTGCAAACGCCAGCAGGCCAGTGATCCGCTAGACGCCAGTTTGACATAAGGAAACCTGAGTGCTTTGGCCGGCGTCGCGCCGTTAAGGAGGATTCAATTCCGAAGCCTCTCATCGAGTCTAAACTTCTCAACTATGATGCTTAAGCTTGAGGCCTGCTCCTCCATTGACTTAGCTGCTGCCGCGGCTTGTTCGACTTGAGCTGCGTTTTGTTGCGTATTGCTGTCAATTTGCATAATGGCCAGGTTGATCTGCCCAATGCCATCACTTTGCTCAGAACTGGCATTGGCAATATCGGTGATGATTTCGCTCACACCTTCAACCGCTGCAACTAGTTCAGACATTGATACCTGCGCGTTCGCGACTTGCTGCCGTCCCGCTTCAACGCTTTTAGACGAACTGTCAATTAACGTCTTTATCTCCTTAGCAGCGCTTGCGCTCCGTTGAGCAAGCGAGCGAACTTCCGATGCAACGACCGCAAATCCTCGCCCTTGATCACCGGCTCGTGCAGCCTCGACTGCGGCATTGAGTGCCAAGATATTCGTCTGGAAGGCGATGCTGTCGATCACGGAAATAATATTGACAATTTTTTGCGAAGATTCAGTAATAGTGCCCATCGTAGACACAACGTCACTGACGACTTCTCCCCCTTGCCTGGCTCGATCAGCTGCAACGAAAGCCAACCGATTTGCCTCGCGGGCATTATTCGCGTTCTGCTGAACGGTCGAAGTGAGCTCCTCCATCGCCGCTGCCGTCTCTTCAAGACTAGACGCTTGGGCCTCAGTGCGTACAGACAGATCTAAGTTACCGACTGCGATCTCGCGCGAGGCCGATGAGATAGTGACCGTGCTTACACGGACGTCACCGATTAGGCGGTTCAGTGAATCGATAAATCGGTTAAAAGACTGCGCGAGCATTCCTACCTCGTCCGAAGTTTCAACTTTCATCCTTCGCGTTAAGTCTCCGTGGCCATCCGCTATCTCCCGAAGCATTTCTGCTGCGCGTTTAATTGGGCCGGCGATTGATTTGCTAACGAAAGCTATGATCAATAGTCCGATGCCACCACCAACAAGGGCTGCAAGAAGAGCAGATATCGTGGAGGTTTGCGTAATCTTCCCCAGAATCTCAGCCTGGGGCACTTCAGCAACAATGTACAGATTCAGTTCCGGCACATACGACGCGGCAGCAATACGCTCGCCATCAGTCGCCGAATAGGAGACGGACGAAAATCGTTGGCCCATCAGTAGCTTCGTCACCATCTCTTGGTTGAACCCGCTGGTGTCCCTGAGAAAGTGTTGGCCGTCGGCCAAAGCAGCGTCGCGGTGAATGACGAAAGCACCGTCCGGGCTTACAAGATATACAAACCCGCTATTGCCTATTTTTTGCTTCCGAATGAAGTCCGCAAGCTCGTTAACTGACAACCCGAGGGCGGCCACACCTATTTTTCCATTTACGTCGAACCTCGCGTCGATGAAAAGGTTATAGACGGACGAAGCCTTGTCTTTTCCAAGCTTAATTTCTAATTGTTTTCCTTTCGACAAGAAGTCGTAAAACCAGTTGTCAGTTGCGTCGCTTCTTTGCACAGTTCGAGAGAAGCCGTTCTCGTCCAAGTATTTCCCTGTCTTTTCTGAGACCCACGCAATGGTCGCCGCGTGTGACTCGTTTTTTAGAGTTTGGGCGTAGGTCTTCCATGCCGCAGCGCCTTGCTCCGGCAGGCCTTGTTCTTCCCAATTCAGAATATATTCGTTAGTCGCCAAACTACGCGTCAACGCCACTGGTGCGGCGATCTGTCGAAGAACTTCGCTTCTTATCTCCCCCAGCGCGGTGGGTAAGTCTTGCTCACGTGCACGCTCTTTCAAGCTCGCGCCGGTGAGCGCGACTGACAGTGTCGTCGAGACGATCACAAACATCAGTACGGACGCGGTCATTGCGAGCATCAGCTTTTGTCGCACGCTGAGACGATTAAAGAATCTCATGTTTCCCTCCTATGACTGGGATTTTTCTTTCACTGTTTCGTTGGCGCCTCTAGACGATCGCAACGGTCATGCTGAATGACGGTCCTTGTAGCCCAAACTTGATTTCTATATATAAAAATCGATGGCCTCTATAGACTTTGTCGTATGGCCATGGACACGGCTCTAAAAGAGCGGTTGTACAATGCTCACGCCCGCGAGCGGCATCGTTCTGCCGTCTGGCGCTTCCGCCAAGGGAGAGTTTCGCACTTGCTCGTAGAGCGCTTCAGCGGAACGCGAGCCGTCCATGCCATGCGAAAAGCATGGAACACGCGTCCGGTTGCTCGTATTTATCGAGACACCGTAGGGTCTGCCGGCGCGGGAAGCAGGTCCGGAGTTCGCATCAAGAGTTCAACGCTCGGCGAACTAGCCTTGGGAAAGTTCAAGGCGAGGTGAAATTTTTCCTTGAACATGGGCTAAGCTCGCCTTTCAAGCTTCGATGACCCTCGACAATTCACTAACTCTTTTCTAGCGCGAAGGGGCGTAGCTGTTCGTCAATAGCAATGAACGGAGACTCGTAGATTGCTGCCCGGTTGGCGAGACCCAGCCGGACGTCTAGTTGCACGTCCTGAAGAGGCGCCTCCCTCGCGCGCCATGACACCCGATCTCGAACTCATGAGTCGGATTGTGATCGCGAAGGAGTTTGATGATTACAGGGATTATCATCAAAGTCACATCACCGATTATAGCAACGACCGCGCGGTGGCTATATTCGTCCATTCCGTAGTTCAGATTTCTTCTCCCTGTGGCGACTGACGGACCGGTCTGGCCTCGTTGAGGGGGCTTGTGGCGGGTCTGGGGACTTTCTGTTTTCGGAGGCACCGAGAGTTAGGGAGCGCGGCGGGGAACAGTCCGCACTGACATTTTCAGCCATTAGACACGTGGTCTTCTTGCTGCCTGCCTATTTAGGCGCCATGTTGATGAATGAAGTCCCTTTGTGCGAGGGCGATTCCACACAGCCACTCACGGATTGTCCAGTTTGGTCTAGTTATATAAGATTCGGATGCGCGTTCTGTTGCGTGACCGGCGAGCGTGATCGTTCGATGGAGTCGATGGTGAAGGAAGCCGGCCACCGTCATCTGGAGGGCCTGAATCGCCTTCGCAACTACCTGATGGCCGTGCAATGGGATCTCGGCCGTCGCGAGCTCGTCGGCCGGAAGCTGAGCGAAGCCGGGTATCTGGCGGTTAGGCCGGACGTTCTTTCATACCAGGAGCGTGTTCGATTGCTGCAGTACCTGCTGACGCTTGACGCGCTTGAGGTCGAGCGCGCTGAGCGGCATGAGGCCGCGCTGGCCACGGGCGAGATACCCGAAACGCCGGAGAACCGGGTGCTCTGCGACGTGCAGTTCGAGATGATCACGCCGGCGCAGCTGGTGGCGATCGATTTTTATCTCTCGATGCACCACTACGCGCCGCATGCGTTTCCCGCGCTGTCGGTCTGGTTCGACGTGCATCGGCTCGGACGGCGTTACCACGTGCCGGTCGTGGACCCGCTGCCGAAGATCGACATCCCGCATCATGGGTGGTTCTTTGTCGGCGCGTACGACGCCGAGGTGCCCACGGATGGACTTCGCGATTACGCCGCGGAACAGTGGAATCGCTACCGCCATCCGGAGCGACCAAGCCGATATGCGCGCACGAGGTCCGGTGAGCAGATCGTCTATTTCGAAGAGGGCGATAAGTTCGACGTGGACGTCGAGGCAGCGTGTGCGTTCGTGACCTGCAGCGTCGATGCTGCCTGGGCCGTGAAGGCGCAGCAGCGCTCGGGGATGGAGTCGGCGCGGTTCTGGCTGAACGAGGGCATTCTTCGGCTTCCGGCAGGTATGGCGGGCCGGTATCAGGAGATGGCCAAGCGCGGGCAATACTTTGCGCATCTGGCCGAGCGGCACAACCTGACGCCGGCGGAGCTTGATCGATTTCTCGTCGACCGCGCGATATCGAATACCGAGCACCTCACGATACAGAACCTGGCGCCTGTCGATCTGTTCTCGCAGGGGGCTTGAAGCCCGACACTTTGGAACCCAACCCGGTGCGTCTGCACCGGGTTCTTTTCTGCCTGTCGCCTCCGTTGTTGTTGGCGATAGGACTCGGTACGTGATGCCCAGCCGTGGCTACACGCCCGCGTATTAGGCGCTTACGCGGAGGTCGGCCGGTCGAGGATGGCTGCGAGACTGGCATCTGCGAGCGTAGGAGTCGCATGCGCGGTCTGCAGGCGGGCCCGGCCGACCACCAGGTCACGGGAATTGATCGAGATGCGCTCAATATGCCGGCCACGTGCGGCCGGCTGTACGCATCGCTCATACGGATATCCGCGGTGAATGTAGTCCTCGAGATCGGCTTCGACGAAGACGATGTGATGTTGGCCGGCCTCGGTCAAGGCGACGCAGAGCATTTCGAACGGGACGCCCGTCAGTTCGCGATCGGCGATTCGGTTGAGGATTCCGTCGCGGACGATGTGATCGGTGATCAGGATGTCCTTGTTACCGCCGTGGTTCTCGACCTGAATGACGAGTTGCGTCGGTTCCGGCGCGAGCGCGAGCAGCCGGTAGCGGCAGACGGCGATGCCACCGTTGGCGGAGTAGACGAGGTCCGTGTAGCGCGATGCGTAGTCCATATTGAATGTTCCAATAGCGAAAAGCCAGCGAAGTTGCTGGCTTTTTCAGGCTATCGAGGCGGAGACGAAGTCAAGTCTAAGGTAAAGCTTGAGGCACGGTCGGGATCGTCGCCCGAATGCGGATCACGGTACGCTGGCTCGTCAGGCCCAGGAGATGCATGACGTCGTCGTTGCTTCTGCCGGCGAGCAGCAGGCGCCTGGCGAACGTGTTCCGCAGGGTGCGCGGGCTCATGTCGGGGAGCCGAACGTCGATCGCGAGGAGCTCGTCCCGAACGATCCGGCCGAGCATCTCGTCCGTCATCGGGCCGCCGGCGCGGGGTGACGGGAACAGGAGTGGGTTGCCGGTGGTCCCGGAGCGGTTTCGCCAGCTCACCAGCGCCCGCGCCGTAAATTCGTCGATGTTGATCCGACGTTCTTCGCGCGGTCCGCGCTTTGGTATCCGGAGGTGAGGCCGAGCCGGAGATAGGTCTAGATCAGCGGCGGCCGTGTGCCGGATTTCCTGTGCGGTGATGCCAGTCGACAGCAAGAGGCCGACGATCGCTCGGTTGCGCAACGCGCGATCGTCGAGTCCATCGATGGACCTGATCGAAGCCTGCAGTCGGTGGTCGTCGTCTTCGACGAGGTAGATCGGAACCGGTTCGTCGTCCGGCCACGTCTGCGACAACGTATAGACCGCCGCGGGATTCGTTTTCCGCACACCAACGTCGACCAAGTGTCGGCCGAGCCGATCAAGGAGCTTCTGGTACCGCAGACGTGTGGTGGTGCCAGGTTTGCACCGGCGATCGAGATCGGCGAAGAACGACTCGAGGTGGTCGGGCCCGAAGGTGGCCAGCGACCGCCGGGCAGCGGTTAGGTGGCGCATGAAGCGCTCGAACATGGCCTCATGCTGGACGATCGACCGAGGAGAGAACGCACGCCGATCGGCGCCTGCCGCCTCGGTGCGTTGCCACTGCTGGTACGCATCGGTCGGTGCCGACAGCCAAAGAGTCGGATCGTCCATTTGATCTTATATACTGGATATTGGATACCGCAAGCATAACGCGAATCTACGATTCGCGCCCCTGGTCTTCAGACGGATGGGGTACTGGCTCGGCTGCGCCGACGCGGCCACTGGAACGTCGTCGGCATATTGCCGGCGCTTGGCTGGCTGGTTTGCGGTATGCCAATGTGTACAACACCAGTGGCCGGCCATGCTGATTGCTTCGAGCAACGACGGTCTCACACTTCGCCGCCGCGCTGTGCGGCCGATGACATGGAGCGCAGGTGGTCCCGGACACATCGGTAAGCGACCGGCAGCGGCTCTGCGGACAAATCCCAGTCGATCAAGGCGTTCAGATCCACGCCGGGCAGCGTGGTAGGCCCGATTCGAGGAAGCGCAGCTACGACAGCGGCTTCATTCCGGCTCTGGAAGCCGAGATCCGAAAAAGCCTCCTCTTCGATTTCGAGAAGTGCAGGCCATGTGACAAAGACTGTCAGGCCAGAAGTGCAATAGCGCGCCGTGATCGACATCACGACTCGGCGGAAGTCTTCGGTTGCGCGTTCGAGCGCGTGATCGAACAACACGGGATCGACTTCAGTATCAAATTCAAATTTTTCGGGCATCTCGAACAGTCCCATGGGGACAACGTTGGTTGATACGCGGCCAGCCGGATTGACCACCCCGGCAGCGAGTGGGGCAAGTCGAAGGTATCGAGTGCTGGCGTCCAATTCACCCCTGGACGGTTGGCGGCGCGATCTGAAACTGCGAGCGGTCTTTCCCGTCGATCCACGCTGGTGACCGGCCGCGGCCGCTCCAAGTTGCGCCGGTCGCGGGGTCGCGATACCGCGGCTGCACAGGCTGGCGCTTGCGAACCGCGCTCGTACCAAAGACTTCTCGCGTCGAGAATGCGAACTCGTCCACCAGTCGTTTGACTTCCTCCAGTGCAATCAAACGTTCCTCTGCCTTGGCGGCCTCAATTTCCGCTTCAAGAGCGGCGCGTTGTGCGAGAAGTTCGTGGAAGGTCGACATCTTTTCTCCAGTCGTAAATAGGAAATTGATATTGACGAGCATACCGGGCGCTCCCCGAAGTCAAGTGTCCGCGATCAACTGCACCGACTTGGGACAGAGGAGATTCAGCAAAACTCCCGTGACGTCGTCGGCAGCGCACCAAGCAACTCGGTCCTGTCGACGAGTTTGCTCGCGATCAGGTGCCGCACTTTCCCTTCCGCCTGCCACACACCGTACACGGCGAGCAATGCGGCGCCGAGCGCTTCCTTCCGAAACTTCTCCAGCAGTCCGGGCCAGAGAATCACGTTCACCTGGCCCGTCTCGTCCTCAAGCGTCATGAATAGGACACCGTTCGCCGTGCCCGGCCGTTGGCGTACCGTGACCAGTCCGCACGCGCGCGCGAGCTGCCCGCTGCGCAGCGTTGCGAGCTGCTCGGCCGACTGCAGTCGATCGAGCGCCAGGCGCTCGCGTAACAGCGCGAGCGGATGCCGCCCGAGCGTGAAGCCCATCGCGCGATAGTCCGTCACGATCTCGTGGCCCTCCGATGCTTGAGGCAGCGCCGGCACCGTGTCGTCGCGTTCGGTGCCGCGCAGCAGATCTCGATCAGGCACTGCAGCGGCCGCGAGCCATAGCGCCGCGCGTCGGCCGCCGGTGAGTGAGCGAAGGGCGTTGGCACGCGCGAGAACCTGCAGGTCGTGCCGATCGAGCCGCGCGCGGCGCGCGAGGTCCGCGACGTCGACGAAGGGCCGCGCTGCACGTGCGAGCTCGATACGGCCGGCGACATCCTCGCGCATGCCGCGCAACAGCGAGAAGCCGAGGCGCACGGGCGCCGACGTCGCCGGCCCTTCGAGCGCTGAATCCCATGTGCTAACGTTGACATCGACGGGTAGCACTTCAACGCCGCGGCGCCGCGCGTCCTGCAGCAGCTGCGACGGCGTGTAGAAGCCCATCGGCTGGCTGTTGAGCAGGGCGGCCAGGAACACGGCTGGTTCGTGCCGACGCAGCCAGGCGCTCGAGTAGACGAGCAGCGCGAAGCTGGCCGCATGGCTTTCCGGGAAGCCGTATTCGCCGAAGCCCTTGATCTGCGCGAAGATGGATTCGGCGAACTCGCGGTCGTAGCCGCGCTCGAGCATGCCGCTCACCAGACGTTCGTGGTACGGCTCCAAGCCGCCCTTGCGTTTCCAGGCGGCCATTGCGCGGCGCAGCTGGTCGGCCTCGCCGGCGGAAAAGCCGGCCGCCAGCATCGCGACCTGCATCACCTGCTCCTGAAAGATCGGCACGCCGAGCGTGCGCGCGAGTGCCTTCTCCATGCCTTCCGACGGAAACGTGACGGGCTCCAGCCCTTGGCGCCGGCGCAGAAACGGATGCACCATTCCGCCTTGCACCGGGCCCGGCCGCACGATTGCGACTTCGATCACCAGGTCGTAGAAGCACTGCGGCCGCAGGCGCGGCAGCATCGACATCTGCGCGCGCGATTCCACCTGGAACACGCCCATGCTGTCGCCGTCGCACAGCATGTCGTAGGTCGCCTTGTCCTCGGCAGGAATGTCCTGCAGCTCGAATGTCTCGCCGCGCTTTTCCGAGATCATGTCGAGCGCGCGGCGGACCATCGACAGCATGCCGAGCGCCAGGACGTCGATCTTCAGGATGCCGAGCGCCTCGATGTCGTCCTTGTCCCACTGGATGATCGAGCGATCCTCCATCGCGGCGTTTTCGACCGGTACGAGCCGCGTGAGCTTGCCGCGGCTGATCACGAAGCCGCCCGAGTGCTGCGACAGGTGACGTGGATAGCCGAGCAGCTGCGCGGCAAATGCGGCCCACTGCTGATTCAGCGGCGCGTCGGGGTCGAGGCCAGCCTCGGAAAACCGCTGCAGCAGATCCGCGCGCGAATCGAACCAGTGGTGCTGCTTCGCGACGCGATCGACGATCGCCGGGTCCACGCCGAGCGCCTTGCCGGCTTCCCGTAACGCGCTGCGCGGCCGGTACGTCGTGACGGCGGCCGTCAGCGCTGCGCGATCGCGACCGTACTTGCGGTAGATGTACTGCATGACCTCTTCGCGACGCTGATGCTCGAAATCGACGTCGATATCCGGCGGCTCGTTGCGCTCCTTGCTGATGAACCGTTCGAACAGCATCGATTGCCGCGACGGGTCGACCTCGGTCACGCCGAGGCAATAGCAAACGGACGAGTTCGCAGCCGAGCCGCGTCCCTGGCACAAGATGCCTTGCTCGCGCGCGAACTGCACGATGTCGTAGACGGTCAGGAAATACGCCTCGTACTTCAGGTCGGCGATCAGCTGCAGTTCGTGCTCGATCTGCGCCTGAACGTCGACCGGGATGCCGGCGGGGAAGCGCCGCCGCGCACCGATGTAGGTCTGTTCGCGCAGGTACGTCGCCGGGTCGGTGCCGGCCGGTACCAGTTCGTCGGGATATTCGTACTTCAGGTCGTCGAGGGAGAACGTGCAGCGCCGCGCAACACGTACGGTTTCCTCGAGCGCGCCGGCGGGGTAGAGGTTGGCGAGCCGCAGACGCGACCGCAGGTGACGCTCCGCGTTCGGTGCGAGCTCGTACCCGCACTCCGTTACCGGGCGGCCGACCCGGATCCCCGTCAGAACGTCCTGCAGCGGTTTGCGCGATCGCACGTGCATGAGCGGCCAGCTGGTGGCCACCACCGGCGCGCCGTGGCGCGCGGCGACGCGCTCGACCACGCCGCGGTGGATGTCGTCCATCGCGCGTGCGTGCAGCGTCAGCGCGACCCATGCGCGATCGCCGAACACGCACGCGAACCATTCGACCTGCGCGTCAAGGCGTTGCTCGTTGGCTGGGAAGTCGGGCGACAGGATCGCGATGCAGTCGGGCAGGCCGCGCAGGTGCGTGTACGGCGCCTCCGGGTGTTCAAGATCGAGCGGCGCTAGCCGGTACGTGCCCTTCTTGCCACGCATGCGCCCGAGCGAAATGAATTCGCAGAGGTTGCCGTAACCGTCGCGATTCATCGCCAGCGCGGTGAAGGCGAGTGCGGGTGAGCCGTCGGCGGCCGTCAGCCGGAAGTGCGAGCCGACGATGAGCGGCATGTTCGCCGCCTTCGCTTCGACGTGCGCGCGCACGACGCCCGCGAGCGAGCACTCGTCGGTGATCGCGATCGCGCTGTAGCCGAGCTGCGCCGCGCGCGCGACGTATTCCTCCGCGCGCGACGCGCCGTGCAGAAACGAAAAATCGGAGGCGACCTGAAGTTCCGCGTAGGCGGGCAGGGCGCCGAAACTGCCGGCGTCCATGACGGGTCACCCGAACAAGCCGTGCAGGAAGAAGCGCGCTTCGCTCTCGTCGCTGGCCGTGGGCCGCTCCTTGTAGATCCAGTAGCAGATGCCGTTGTCGTCCTCGGCGACGAAGTAGTCGCGCGTCACGGTCTGCCCATCCTGCCAGCCACCTTCAATGCGCTCGCCTGGCGACACCATGCGCAGCGGAGTACCGTAAAACGGGCGATGCTCGCGTGTGAGCAGGGGCACAGGCTTGGCAAGCAGCCAGGCAGGACGCGGCAGGTCCGACGGCAGCGGCGACGGCTTCGGCGCGTCGCGCATCGGCACCCATCGGGCGGCCGGCTCGGGACGGTAGTCGGCCATGGGAGCCGCGACGAGTACGTTCTCGGAGCCGAGCCGCGCGGTCAGCAGTTCGAGCAGCCGTGCGTGATCCTGCGGCGTGCCACCCGGCTCGGGAAACAGCGAGTCGCTCGGCGCGGCCGCTTCCTGCACGCTGCGGGCGACCAGGCGCACGGCAATCACTGGCCCGGCGAGCTCGACGTGTCCGAGCCGCTCCTTGACGAGCCGCGTGAGGTGTTCCTCGAAGCGGGTAGGGGCGCCCAACGCGATTTCGATCTCGGTCGGCGCGATCGCGTCCCGCCCGCGCTCGTGCTCGAGCAGCAGTGCGAACGCGGCGACGTCCAACTGCTTAGCGGTGAGCCAGCCGGTCAGCTGCAGGATCAGCCGGCGCGCGACAAACAGCAGCGCCTCGGCGTGCTCGACACGGTCCATCAGTTCGACGCGCGTGTCGAACGACGGCGGCATTTCGAGCCAGTCGTAGGCGGCCGGCGCGGTGCCGGCGACCTGGTCGAGCCAGTCGAGCAGTTGCGTGCCGCATCGCTTCTTCAACCCAGCGCGCGGCAAGCGTTGCAGATCGGCCAGCGTTTCGCAGCCGAGATCCTCAAACCAGTTCGCGTAGCGCCGGGCGTCCGGCGCCACGACGAGCGGCACACGCGCGAGCGCGCGGCGCAGCGATCGCGCGGACAGCGCGAGGCCGCCGCGCAGGCCACGGGCGACCGTCCACGCGGCCGGCCCCGACGAAGCGACCGATATCGCCGCGGTGACTCCGAACGATGCGACGACGTCGCGCACGCGCTGGCGCAGCGCGCGGATGCCGTGAAAGAGGCGCAGGCTAGCCGTCACGTCGAGCACCACCACCGCTTCGTCGGCGTCGACGACGCTTGGTGTGAACTGCAGGAGCGCATAAGCAACCCCGAGCACGAGCTCGCGCTCGCGCGCGGCGTCGCGCTCGCGGATCTGCGCGTCCGGCGCGAGGGACAGCACGCCACCGCGGCGCATGCCGGCGACCACACCGAGCGCACGCGCGGCGCGGTCGAGCGCCACGACGCGGGCGCCCTCGAGCACGACGAGCCCGCGCGCATCGTCAGGCGACGGCGCCGGCGATCGCGGCCGGAACACTTCGAGGTTGAGGTGCGGCAGATGCACGCCGATCCAGACTTGCATGGCGGTTCAACAAAATCGGCGAGGGGGACAAGGGAACGAACAACGGCGTATCGCGCACCAGTCCGCGGCGCTTCAGGAACATGACGTCGACACCGTCGCGCTTGGGCGCGAGCGCGAGCCGTAGCGGCGACGGCGACGGATCGCGTGCGGCGGCCGTCGGCCGGAACAGGAAAAACAGCGCCGAGCCGTTCTGCGCGGCCAGATTCAGGCGGCGCAGCGCGTCCGCGCGCACGTGCTGCTGCCAGAGCAGCACGGCGGCACACGTGCCGGCCCGCAGCGCTTGGTCGGCGGCCCATAACGCGTCAGCCGTGCGCGGCGCCGCCAGCGTCACGAAGCCGGACGGGTCGATGCCCCAATACGCGAGCGCCAACGGTTGCAGCGCATGAGGCGGCTGGATCAGCATCACCGGCTTGCCGGCCGCGCGCGCGAGCACTGGCGCCAGCAACCGCAACTCCCCGATTCCAGGCTGCGGCGCGAGCAATTCGATCAGCGCACTGGCCGGCCAGCCGCCGCCGGGCAGCTCAGCCGACAGCACCGCATGACCGGTGTCAATGCCCCGCGCGCTTGGGCGCGCCAACTGCGAGGCGCGCCACAAGCTCGGATGGATCTGCTCTGGATGGGCGAGGGCGGGGTGCATGGAAGCTATGTCGACCGAATACTGTATAAATATACAGGTTATTGTGGTGCAGGCCCGCTGAATTTGCAAGGCCGGCCGCCGACCATAAAACGCGTCAGATCGTATAATTGCGCGCGCCAACGGGCCGAGAGGGCGAATGCGGCACGAAAAGGGTGATCTTTTGCGGCGACCACCAAGCGCTATCGCGCTATTCTGGGCGAACCTTCCGCGCTATCCAGCTGTTGATGTTCGAAGTTTCTGCTAACAGTGACCACAGATACTACTAATGGGAAAACTCGTGAAAGCGCCGACTGCAAAGGCCGAGAGCCACGTTCTGTTCGTGCTCGCACGCGTTGCGCTGGTGCAACAATGAGGGGTGGGTATGTGCGAAGATTTTGCTAATGCTCCTTCGAGAGCGTGCGATGCCAGATGTGGCTCCCGAGCGGCATAATGAGAAAAAGTCGCTCGTGACGCGAGCAGGGCGTGCACGTAACCGATGATCAACGACTTGGGTGCGTGCGCAACAATACACCTCTCGTCAAATGGACGGGGTGCGACTTTAATACCTGTTTTCCAGGGTGGGGGAGGCTGTCGACATTGAGCCGTGGTGCACGCCCATGTCGCGCTTCAACTCCATCGTTTGGAATTCAGCGAACGTCGACGAAATACGTCGCCAGCGACTTGCCGCTGCCCACTTCCTCAGCTTGACGTTCGTCACCCCGCATTAGCGGAATCACTGGGCACGATTAGCGCACGAACGGACACCGTTAGCAATATCTACGAACTTCAACAGCATCAGTCGAGGATTTCGTGGCTCGGAGCAACGCGGCCGCGCAGCAGGAAGGCGATGGCTCTGCGCCCAACCTTAGCGACACCGGGTGGCACTTGGGCGATCGACAGCGGCACCGAGGCTCGCTACATCAGGATGTCTGGGAAGGTACCGCCGCGGAGTTGGCCAGCCGCGGTTTTCTCGCGGTCTATCCGGCCGCAGGCTGGTGGCGTACGCGTCCTGGTCTCGAGCGCTACGCCTTGCCGGCTCGCTATAGCCTCATCGTTTCGTTGCGGACGGAGCAGACGGACATAGACCTGTACAGCGTGATCGCGAACAAGATTGCGATCGAGGTCTGATAGTCGGCTCGAACGCCGCAAAGCGCTCACATCGATACGCGCAAACGTAGAGCAAAATAATTCCGTCACTCCGGAATTCCCATGGATCAAGGCCTCCGCTGCGAATTGACGACTTTATAGACGGTCCCATCAAAATAATGTCGTCAACTCGCCTACGTCCGCATTAAATTTGTCAATTCACGTAGTGGAGCAAGGGTTCCGTCGGTAACGTCCTGATTTCTGGGCCGATTCCCGGCCCACTGCGCGGCCGATCGAAGTGCTGAGTTCAGACAGGACACTCTCTGTCTCAAGCTCGGTCACCTATGCTGGAAAAGCGGTGATGCGGGACATTCGGGGTCAACTGCGTCCGCTTGCTTCCGGCCATGAAGGGACACCCGGTCTGATGCTGGAGTCGTCGACAATCGCACGAGAAACAGAAGGTGCCCAAAGCAATCGCGGTTCACGGCCAATCAAAAAATAGGTTGATTGTTCGAATCAAGATTGACGTTTCCCTCATGAATTTACACAATTTTTGCTGACCATTTTGACGGAACGAGGATTGCGAATGGACCAGTCCAAAGCTTGCATGGTTGCCGCCGATGCCGCACCGCGCATAAAACCCTCAAACTACCCCGAGCCGTTTGCGTCCCGCATGACGGGGCGGCAGAAGAAACCGCTTGGCGATCCGTTCGGTTTGAGCCAGTTTGGTGTGAACTTGACGACATTGAGCCCCGGCGCGGTGTCTGCTCTACACCATCAGCACTCGAAACAGGACGAGTGGGTGTATGTCCTCAGCGGTGAGTTCACTCTCTATATCGGTGAGGAAAGCTATCTAATGCGGTCTGGAATGTGTGCGGGATTTCGCGCGAGTGGCGCACCGCACCATCTACGGAACAACTCGACAGGCGATGCCACGATCATCGAGGTGGGTTGCAGGGTACCCGGCGACGCAGTCAGCTACGCAACGGACGATCTCGTTGCTGTTATGGGTTCCAACGGTCACTGGGTTTTCGAGCACAAGAACGGCGAACCGTATTGATCCCAATGTCTGCTTTGGAGAGCGCTGGCCGTCCCCGATGGGTCGGCAAGAGAAGTTCGCGCCGAGATCGGGCAGGCCGCTAACGGGTGCCGGCCGAACTTCCGGGTTCGGCCATAACCGGTCCGCTACGAGTGACTGGTTTGCGGCTGCGTGGAAGTTTCGCACCAGTGTGTTGGCCAAGTACGCCCAAGCCGGAAGCTGTGGAGAGGATTGCGAGTGCACTTGGCGTCGACATTGCCGACCTACTCGCGAGCTACTAGCCACATCTCAAGCTCTATCAGTCGGTATATGCTAGGGCGTTGCCACCATGTACGTGCCCGGCAGCGCGCGCTCAGCATCGAACAACCCATGACCACGCTTCTTCAAACCATCTCAAACGACAACAAGTTCCGCCAGGACGTTTCCAAGTACTTGCTGGAGTTCGTTGCGCAGCTGAAGAAGTTTGACTTCTTCAAGGCTTCTCAGAGCAAGAAGAGACTTTCGGCGCTTGAGAGCGGTCAGTTCTTTGCCGACTGCATTGGCGCGATGGAGCAGATTTTCGCACCCCACATCCAGGCGTATTCAGCGATGCGGTGGATGTACTACCTCCGCAGGACGCCGAACTCCGTCTTCTCTGGGGATCTTCGCTCGACGGTGGCCAACAACCGAGCACTCTCGGAGATCTACGCTCAACGCAGCGAACGGGTCGAAGAGGCTAGGTGGGGGCAGGCAGGATTCGAGTTCCGTCTAGACGACTGTACGTTAAGACATGTCGCGCGATTTGCGGCGTTCGTCATCATCATGAACGACTTGCAGGTCGACTTTCGGTTCGCCAGCAAGGGGGGGGAGTACGCATTCGGTGCCGAACGCGCTTCCAAGTCGTCTTCCTGGGGCACCAAGGCTGCCTCCTCGTTGACCTTCACTGCCAAGTCGCCCGCCGACGCAATCTCGCTGCCTCGGCGTGTCGACAGCGACGAGATTGTGGTGGCCACCCGCATCTACGACCAACGCCACAACGTGCGAAGCACCTTCCTGAGCCATGCCTTGAGGCGCGCCGGACTGGCCGACACGACTGACGCCAAGAATAAGCCGCCCGAGTACATAACGCTTCGTGAGGCCATATGGAGCCTCACCGAGGAAACGCATTTCTCGCCGCAGGAACTGCTGAAGGGGCATCCGCAGGCGGATATCTTCGAAGAGGGTATGAAGGCCCTCGTCCGCTTCGGCCCAATTGGGATTGAACTCGACGCTCTGTTCGATCTGTATAGACTGCCTGCGATGGCGGCGATCAACATCGACGATGGTGCGGTACTCAACCTGATAACGCTCTTGCTCGGTGGACGCCTGCTCGAGTTCCGTCGCTTCGCAGCTCTGCGGGTCATGGAGACGGGGTACTTCGTCGTTGACCCTGACGAATGGGATGGCTTAGCGAACGAAGAATACGCCTCCGTCTGCGACCGGATCCGCTCGGCATTGCCTCAGCTGAACGCGCCGGCCACCTTCGAGCTCTTTTCGGCCGCCTGCCAAGCCTACCGTGGATCTGCCTGGCCGATCGTTCACGGCAACCCTGTGCGAACAACGCCCAACTATGTGTGCATCGACATGTGGGCTGCGTCGATGGGATTCATCACGGCGCTTCAATTCCCCAAGGTGCAAGGGCAGGTTGCCAATGAGCGCGCGGCTTGGTTCGAGGATGTCGTGCAGGAGCTGATTGATACCACGCCGTGGACCGCGCCGGAAATTCGCTCACTGAGACAAAAGCCTCTCACCTTGGGTGGGAAGACGCTGACAGACATTGATGCCATCGGTACACGAGGCGGAGACCTGCTGATCGTGTCATGCAAGAGCATCCCGTACACAATGGACTACGACCGCGGCGTCTACAACGCGATCCGAAACGCAGAGACCACTGTCGTAAATGCGGTTGCTCACTGGAAGGGCATCGTCGAGACGCTGGATGCCAATCGTGTCGGCGATAACTACAACTTGTCCGGCTTCGATCGAATCATCGGCGTGGTGTGCACGCCCTTCGCGGTCTACACGAAGTCGGCGGAGGCGCTGTCTACTACTACCGGTTCCCTGCGTTGGTCGAGTTCGCTCGACGAGTTGGCGCACTTTCTCCGCACGGACACCGCACAGATTGATGAATAGGCCACGTGTAAAGCGGTCATATCCATTCATCTAGGGCAGGCTTGCCGCCGAAGATGGGGTTGCGGTCGCCTGAAGCAGCTTTAAGGCGTGCCGATTCAATGACACCAAGTGGCCCCAGGATGAAGTGTGCGGTCCATCGCGTCAAAGGCGCACCCAAGTCTGGCCGGATTCTCGCCAGCGACAGGTCGGTAAACGGCTCTGCGGCGGCAGCAGACGATCGGCTCCGGCTGCTCCGAACGGCGGGTATGGCGCCGCCAGTTTGACACCTGGAGCGACTGCTTTGGGTCGAGGCTGTGTGGAAACGCGAAACGCAGAGTTGCCGGGGCATAGATTCCGTGCTGCATCGTCGCAGCAATTCGATAGGCCACGAATGCTGGTGTAATTTCAATCCTCGTTGCGGACCGCGTACAGCTTATACGGCGAATTTTGGGTGCTTCACGCACCCACCAGCCTCATGGCCTTCATGGTTTTCGCGAACCCAAGTATCGCTATTACGCGCTTGAGGTTGTACGCCAGCACATGCAGACTCATTTCGGTGCTCACATTGGCAAGCCGACGAGTCAGGAAGTGCGTGTAGCCCATCCAGTGTTTGAACGTCCCGAACACGTGCTCGACAGTCCGCCTTCGCACCGTCATCGCATCCGGCATTCTGTCCAGCCTTCGCTGCGCAGCTTCCAGTACTGACTCGTGTTCCCAGCGCGTAATCCGCCGGTAGTCGCTTGGCGTACATTGCGGCTTCAGTGCGCAACCAATGCATGCACTACTCCAATAGCGGCGCAGATACATGCCATGTTCCAGACCG
The DNA here is from genome assembly GCF_004368385.1 of Burkholderia sp. B10. NCBI lineage: Bacteria > Pseudomonadati > Pseudomonadota > Betaproteobacteria > Burkholderiales > Burkholderiaceae > Burkholderia > Burkholderia sp. B10. Next base: position 154,553 of record NZ_PQMX01000005.1, read on the forward strand.
GTAAATCGGTAGATCGCACGTTGCCCGGCCGGGCACTGGTATTCGTCATCTCGGGCGATGTAGATAAAGTCTGCACGATCAAAGCGACCGTGAGCCTTTGCGCTTGACGTCGTGGTCCTAGGCAGAATGGCTGCGATACCAGCATCCTCGCAGGCCTTTATCTGTGGACCACTGTAATACCCTCGATCAGCGATAGCCTTCAATCTGGTTTTGCCCATGGCGTCACGAGCAGCTTGTGCCATCGGGCTGAGCTGTGCCCGATCACTGCCGGCATTTGTGACCTCGTGAGCAACGATGAGATGGTGTTTGGAATCTACGGCTACCTGCACGTTGTAGCCCACAATCCCCGAGCCACGACCGCTTGTCGCCATGGAGCGAGCATCGGGATCAGTCAGCGAGATCTGCCCATCAGGCAGCGTCTTCAACTCTTCTTTGACCTGCTCGAGGTGGCGCATTTGCCCTTGTAATTGAGCAATTTTCTCTCGCAGCCGAGTTGTCTTCGCTTCCACCTCGGGAGGTTGGGTCCGATCAGCCGTTTCCAGTGCACTGAGATAGCGTTGGATACTTTCCTCAATTTGCTGCTGCCGCTTGTCGATCTTGCCAGTCGTAAAGTTGCGGTCACGCGTATTGGATGCCTTGAACTTGCTTCCATCGATGGCGACCAACGCTTGAGAGAACAACTTGAGATCGCGGCACAAAACGACAAACCTGCTACAAACTTTGCGAATGCCTGTGCCGTTGTTTCGCCGAAAGTCCGCTATGGTCTTGAAGTCTGGCGCCAAGCGGCCCGTAAGCCACATGAGCTCAATATTGCGTTGGCATTCGCGTTCCAGGCGGCGGCTCGATTGAATCCGGTTCAGGTAGCCGTAGATGTATATCTTCAGCAGCACTGCGGGATGGTAGGAGGGGCGGCCCGTTGATGATGGCGTAACGCCAACGAAACCGAGCGCTTCTAGCGCCAGTTCTTCGACAAAGGCCTCGACGATCCTGACCGGGTTGTCCTCGGCAACGAAATCGTCCAGGCATTCGGGCAACAACGTCACCTGCTTCCGGTCGTCACCTTCAACGAATCGCTTCAATTGTTCCTCCGACCTTGAAGTGCTGACCGAAGTTTAGGAGATCACGTGAGAGAATGAAGGCTCATTTTCATCGACGAGAACGCACGTGGATCTCCATGTGATCTATACACGAAGTGATCGAATTCTTCTGTCGCGCCGCCGATATGAATCGTGGCGACAGATCCAAGATGAGATCGCTGATTACGTGACCTCGCTGGGCCCTTGGTCGCCCGAGGATACGGTTGCATACCTCGGCTACGAGCATCTTGGGCTCGCCCCGAGTGCGGCCGAACAGGTCGCCACACTATTGGCCTCTGCCGATCCCATCATCGAACTCAAATTCGGGCCAAGCGCCTAGCAGGCTGTTGAAATTGGATACGGTGTAAACGGGCGTTGCGAGCGGTGCGTTAGAGATATCGTGTTCATGATCTTGGGCAGACGAGAGCGATGCGCGGAATGGACGAGATGCAAGAACCGCTGTTCACGACGGTGAAGCTGGAAGACTTCGTGCCGGCCGATCACCCGTTGCGGCCGCTTCGGCTGCTGGTCAATCAAGCGCTGAAGCGGCTCAATGGGCTGTTTGGCACGATCTACGCGGATAGCGGCCGTGCGTCGATTGCGCCGGAGAAACTGCTGCGTGCATTGCTGCTGCAGGTGCTGTACTCGGTGCGCAGCGAGCGCATGTTGATGGAACAGATGCGCTACAACCTGCTGTTCCGTTGGTTCGTCGGACTGGCGATCGAAGACGCCGTCTGGGACCACTCGGTGTTCTCCAAGAACCGTGATCGTCTGCTCGAGCACGAAGTGGTCGAAGCGTTCTTTACCGAAGTCATGAGCTTGGCCGACAAGCAAGGGCTGCTGTCCAGAGAACACTTCTCGGTCGATGGCACGCTGATCCAGGCTTGGGCCAGCCACAAAAGCTTCCGGCCCAAGGACGGCTCGGACGATCCACCAGCCGGCGGTGGTCGCAATGTCGACACCGACTGGAAGGGCAAGCGGCGCAGCAACGATACGCATGAATCGAGCACCGATCCGGACGCGCGCCTGTTCCGCAAGGGGCGGCAAAGCGGAGCCATCCTTTGTTATCAGGGGCACATCCTGATGGAGAACCGCTCGGGCTTGGTGGTCGGCGCGGTGGTCAGCCACGCTGACGGTTTCGGCGAACGCGCAAGTGCGTTGCGCTTGCTCGATTGCGTGCCGGGCCGTCACGCCAAGACGCTCGGCGCCGACAAGGGTTACGACATGCGCGACTTTGTGCGGGACTGTCGTGCGCGCAAGGTGACGCCGCATGTCGCGCGCAACGACGCGCATCAAGGCGGCAGCGCGATCGATGGCCGCACCTCGCGGCACGCCGGTTATGGCATCAGCCAGGTGATTCGCAAGCGCATCGAAGAGCACTTCGGCTGGGGCAAGACCGTCGGCAGGATCCGACAGACCGCGTATCGCGGCATCAAGCGAGTCGACCAGCACTTCAAGCTGACGATGCTGGCGAGCAACCTGACTCGAATGGCTCGAATACTGGCAGCGGTGCCGCAGGGAGCAGCGCGATGAGCCGCCCAACCGTAGCTGTTGCGCGGCAACGCGCCGGCCGGCCCGCTCGCAAGCGGGGCATCCGGCACGATTCGTCAGCAACTCAGCGGCCAATCGCATACGAAACCCTTTTAAACAGTGCCCCGATCGTCGGAACGAGGCGCTTTTCAACAGCCTGCTAGGTGCCAACGACGGCCTCGTGTCGAATTTTTGCCTCATCATGGGCATTGCCGGAGCGGGTGCCTCCAACAAGACAATCCTTCTGACGGGACTGGCTGGACTCATTGCAGGTGCATCTTCAATGGCACTTGGAGAATGGTTGTCGGTCACGAACGCGTACGAGCTCGCGCAAACCCAGATTGCGCGGGAAAACGAAGAACTCCAGAGAACGCCAAAGGCGGAATTGCGGGAACTCGCGCTTATCTATCAGGCAAAGGGGCTCGATAGAGATGATGCGCGTCGGGTGGCCGAGGAAATGATGCGCAATCGTGACAAGGCGCTCGATACGCTCACACGAGAAGAGCTGGGCCTCGACCCGGAGGAGCTGGGCGGAAATCCCTGGCGTGCCGCTGGCACGTCGTTCGGTTTGTTTGCTCTCGGAGCGATATTTCCTGCTGTCCCGTTTTTCTGGGCTCGCGGAGTGGTGGGTATCGGAATCAGTGTTTCACTCAGCGTGCTTTGCTTGGCCGTGATCGGCGTAGTGACATCGTTGTTCAACGGCCGCTCTTCGTGGTTTTCTGTAACCCGCCAGATCGTGATTGGTTGCGTCGCTGCCGGCTTCACGTATGGTGTCGGCGCGCTGCTCGGTGTGTCCATGTCGTGACACCCGACAGCTCAAAAAAAGCGGGGCGTTCTTCGTTTCTATTATAGAAAAGTTGTGGTATTTTTATTCTAGAGCCGAGAGGAGCACGGAACATGGGATATGTCTGCCAAAAGAGTGACGCTTGGGCGAAGATCGTCGCGACGCTTGACAGACCTAACGACGTGGACCGTTTTACGCCAATAGGTCAAATAGTAGGCAAGAATCTTGGTGCGACCGAGCAGTTCAATACAAAAGGATCAGTTACGTACGACGTAATGCGCGTAGTAAAGATCGTTGACAGGCCGTCTCAAGGAACACTGTTGGTCTCGTGGAGCGACGCACAAAAATGTGTCTACCTCGAGCAAACCTGGAAATTGCGGGTGGCGAATAAACGTGGGCGCTGTGTTCTCAGTGGGCGAGAAATCCAGATCGGCTCGAGCGTATTCGTGCCGTTTTGCCGCCCCCGGCCACTTAATGCTGGGGCGATGATAATAGAAGAAGTGGCACCGATATTTTTCCATGCTAGCAAAGCGTAGGCTCACGCCAAAGCGTCCAAACCGGGCTCGACTCGCGGGGCTTGAAGTCTGCGAACTATTTTCCCGTCAGTCGGCTGTATGCTCCGCGAGCCTATGTGAGGCTAGTCCAATTCCGACGCACAATGCGGTCCGATGGGACGCAGAATTCCGACAGTACGTTTTTTGATTTAAACCACGTACGCCGGAAAAAATGCGGCGTTGTGAGAACGTCACGGGCACCTGTGTCCGACGGCTTTCAGTCGTCAGCGATGTTGGCATCGCCCTGCGACTGGGCGTTTGGGCGACGGCTACGTACTCTTCGGCAGATCTCTAAACGCGGTTCTGTACCCGAGATAGCGAGACGCGGGGCGTTGGCCAAAGGTGTTGACGGATCTCGTTAGGCGGCAGGTCGATGCTGACACAATTGACGGCATGGGTGCTACGCGCAATCGCTGCGTTGTTGCCCATTATCGACCACGCCCGAGCGACAATTTCGCCAGTAGCAGCTGAAGATTCATTGGTTTCGGCAGGTGATCGTCAAACCCGGCCGCGTTCGCTGCGTCTCGATCTTGAATCGAAGCGAGGCCTGTGAGCGCTAGAGCGTAGATGCGTCGCCGGTTCCCTTCTTGCTGCCGGATGCGGCGCAGCAGCGTGTGACCGTCCGCGCCCGGCATGGCAAGGTCGGTTATAAGAATGTCGAACGAGCCGGCCTCAAGACAGTTGAGTGCATCTGCTGCGCCGGTCGCAGTGTGGACTTGCGCACCTAGGTTGCGCAGCAAGTGAGCCAACACCTCTTGTGCCGCCACGTCATCGTCGACCAGCAGAAACGACAGGCCATCCAGCAGTGCCGAGCCGCTTGAGGCAGGAGCAGTAAATTCTTGATCCACAGATGTTTCGTGCATCAGCGGCAAGCGCACTGTAAATCGAGCGCCACGCTCTTCGCCACCACTGCTGGCCGTCACCGTGCCTCCATGCGCGATGACGAGATACTTGACGATTGATAGCCCCCCTTTCGCAATTCAAAACGGCTATCATATTTGTGATGCAACTAGAGGAGGGAAGCATGCCCACATACAAGGAGTTGAAAGCCCAAATGGATGCGCTGGCCGAAAAAGCGGAAGCTGCCCGCGTAGCTGAGTTCCAAGCCGTCGTTGACGACATCCGCTGCAAGATCGCAGAGTACGGTATTACCGAGAAGGATATCTTCGGCACGCGCCGCGGTCGTCCTGCAAAGCAGGCGACCGTGCAACCTGAAGCAAAGTATCGCGATCCGAAGACCGGCGCGACCTGGTCAGGCCGTGGACGTGCGCCGGCATGGATCAGAGACGCTAAGAATCGCAATCGCTTTCTGATTCAACAATGATCCTACAGATCGTACCGCTCATAAGGTGGAGCGGACTATCTCATTAATTCGGATACTCCCCCCACGCGACTACCCTCACTACGTCCCGACGATATTGCGCCGCCACTTCTGCGTCGATTGACCATCGTCGCTCGGGTGGCTGCAGGGAGTGGGTCGGAGCGGCGCCGTACCTCCAGCCTTTATGCTGTCGGCTGAGCGTGCCGCTGGAAATGGGAATACGGGAAAGAATGGACGCCGTCTGTGGTGTGGCGAGACGACGGCGTACCGGACACCCGGACGCTTCTCGTGCAGTAGATGCGGACCCTGACGGCGCAACTCTTTCATCAATCGAAGCATTTCGTTCGCTTCCACCCAGAGATCGCCGTAGTGATTGCGTCTGGCGAAACCGGGAATAGCGTGAGGCCCTATGGGATAATACTTTGGTTCGAAGACGACCAATCCTGACCGAAACCGCCCTCGAGATTCGTCAAGGATTTGATCCACCTAGCGCACGTGGTTCAATTGTTTCTCACTCGTGTGCTACGAGTTCATCCCATTTTATGGCTAATGCAGTGAGGATGGCGCACGACGCTCACGAGGCGAATGATTGGCCGAAAGATCGACTCCGCGAGGTCATCTGGAGCTACGGGCCGAAAGGCTGGCTGAAAGCCGACGCGCTCAGTCTGGATCGACAATTTGATGCTCGAGTGCGTACCGAATCAATGCGGCTTCGGTGCGGACTTCAAGTTTTTTAAGTAGACGTGCTTTATATGTACTGACGGTCTTTGCGTTGATGCCCAGACGGCTAGCAATTTCCGATATACCGTTGCCGCATGCCAGTCCTTCGAGTACGGCCTTCTCTCGGGCAGTCAGGCGCGCGTGCAACTGCGCGTCGGGAGAAATATCAATCGTCTGGACCATGCGCTCCGCGACTTGTGCGCTCATGTACCTATGCCCAGCGAGCACCGAGTGCACCGCTCGGACCAATTCGGCCGCCGGGCTGCCTTTCGTGACGAAGCCGGATGCGCCGGCACTAAACACCGACTTTGCATAAGTCGGCTCGGCCGTGCTGCATAGTGCAAGAACTCGCATCATTGGGGTGCAGGATACGACTTGGCTGATCAATTCGGTCGAGCGAGCACCTATACTAATGAGGTCGACGATCGCAATGTCGAATGTTTCATCTCTGACTGTCGCAATCAGTGCATTTCCATCAGGCAACTCGCGAGCGACTTGGTACTCCCCAGTTTCTTGAAGGATGTACCGAATTCCGTCACGCGTGATCGCATGACGTTCCGCGAGAAGTACCTTCTTCATGCTCAATCCTCGTTGCCTTTTATCGGACGCGAGCTGCAACCCAACACGTCAGCCATATTCACCGTGCAATGGCGGCATACAGCGTCTTATGGCCTCAGCTTGATAAAGAGAACTCGCATATGTAACATGCCACCGCATAAAGCGTGCCGCGATTGAACTTTAGATGCTGCGTTTGACAAATGTCAACATAATTCGGCTGGCACGTCGGTTAAGTTCTAGCTCAGACGCTCTGTTTTTCGACTGCGGCGAGACGCGCTTAACGATCACGCTCGGGATCGCGAGTGTGTGCGAGCCGGCTGGCCGAGCCGATGGTGGGATTAGTAGCCTGCCGCGCCGGATTAGACGTTGGAGACATAGTCGGCGCATACGTGGGAGGCGCTCCGCTCGGCTCGGGTGATGCAGCAGAAATGTGCCGGCCGTCGTATCGGCAATGGCCCGGTGGAGAACGAGGTTCCGCAATGAGACTGGCCGATCAAACGGACCCTTCGGCGATCCGTTGTCATCATGGCGACGTGCTGTCGCGATTATCCTAGTGCTATTGTGGCAGCGTGGTGGCGTGAGCCCAACGCTCACCGGACAGACGTGCTGCCCGGTCTCCGACGGCTGTCACCGAAGATGTTGCAGCGCTGTCCACTCATCTCGTTCTTCGAAATAGCGTGATGCCCCGCTGGCTTCTGCACCCCGGGGCTATTTCAAGGGCAACCCAGAACGTTGACGCGCTGGTCGGGTCTGCTGCAGATGGCGATCACGGCGTCGAGTGTGAGCCGCCGCGGAGCAGGAATGGACGTTGAGTAATTTGTGTCCGTCGCCGTTGTTTTGGAACTTGCGGTTTATGGATACAGATGAGTAGAATCACCACACAGCCATGACACAGGCGTTGCGAACAATGCTGAGAAGACTCGCAGGAGCCATACTGTTGTGCGCCGTTCCCTCCTGCTTTGTCTTCGGGCAGGATAGACCCACGGAACGCGCGCCGGACACCATGCAAGCACGGGTGCTTGCATGTGCGGCGTGCCATGGCAAAGCCGGGGAGGGGACCAATAACGATTACTTTCCCCGTCTGGCGGGTAAGCCTTCCGGCTATTTGTTCAATCAGCTCAAGGCATTCCGCGATGGCCAGCGCCAGTACCCGCCAATGAACTATCTCTTGGCGTATCTACCGGACGCCTATCTAAGAAAGATAGCCGATTTCTTCGCGGCCCAGCATCCGCCGTACCCGCCTGCCACAGCCCCTGCCGTCAGCGCGGAACTACTGCGGCGCGGCAAGCAACTCGTGAATGACGGCGACCGTACGCGCAACATCCCGGCTTGTGCTGCTTGTCACGGCGCATCGCTTACGGGTATGGAGCCGGCCATTCCTGGGTTGCTCGGCCTCCATGCGCAATATATCAGTGCCCAACTCGGCGCCTGGCGCTACGGAACGCGAGTTTCGACAGCACCAGACTGTATGCACGACATCGCCTCGCGTCTTGGTAACGACGACATCACTGCCGTCGCTGCCTGGCTCTCGTCATTGCCCGGTGCGGCGAACTCGGCGCCTGCGACTGCGGGAAGCGTGAAGTTGCCGATTGCTTGCGGGAGCGTACCTCAATGACGGAGCTCACGGTGCGTACCAGGTCTTTCCGGTTCAGTCGTTCGTTCGGTTCACTTCCGGTTAGCCGGATGAGCAAGGCGCTACGCGTTTGCTTGACCACCATCGCCGCCTCTGCGGCCTTGATAATCGCCCCCCCGAGGCTCGCGGTGGCGCAAGACGGTTCCGCCAAGGTGGACGTCATCAAGCGAGGTGAATATCTTGCGCGTGCCGGCGACTGTATAGCATGCCATACGCAACCCAGCGACAAACTCTTCGCGGGCGGTCGCGCGATGCCCACTCCGTTCGGGACGTTGTACTCACCGAATATCACACCAGACGCCGAAACCGGGATCGGCCGATGGAGTTCCGACGAGTTCTACGCGATGATGCACACGGGACGTTCCCGCGATGGCTCCATCCTGTATCCCGCCATGCCCTACGCTGCATACACGAAGGTCACACGCGAAGATAGCGATGCCATCTACGCTTACCTGATGTCCGTGCCGCCCGTCAGGCGGCCGAATCGTCCGCACGATATGAGGTTTCCGTACAACAATCGCGAGTTACTGCTTGGCTGGCGAACGCTGTATTTTCGTGAGGGTGTATACAAGCCCGATCACGAGAAGTCCGTTGAATGGAATCGTGGCGCATATCTCGTACAAGGCCTCGGCCACTGCTCGATGTGCCATACCGCGATAAACGCGTTGGGGGGCAGTTCGGAGTCGAAGGCGTTTGAAGGTGGCCTCATCCCAATGCAGGACTGGTACGCACCATCGCTCACGTCTAGTCGAGAAGCGGGCCTCGGCGCGTGGAGCATTGCAGACATTACGGACCTGCTGCAAAAGGGCGTGTCGCGGCGGGGCGCTGTCTACGGTCCGATGGCCGAAGTTGTGTACGACAGCCTTCAGTACCTTTCAGACGACGACGTCCGGGCGATGGCGGTCTATCTGAAATCACTGCCGCAGCACGGTGGCGAGGGAGCCGCCGAACCCACTTCATCAATGTCACGCGATGAGCGAAATCGACTCTTCAGGGTGGGCAGCAAGATTTACGATTCACAGTGCGCCACTTGCCACGGCAAGAACGGGGAGGGCAAGCTACCCGATTTCCCGCCGCTCGCGAACAATCAGTCTATCCAGATGGTGTCCGCCGTGAATCCGATACGGATGGTGCTCAATGGCGGGTATGCGCCGGGCACTGCGAAGAACCCCATGCCTTACGGCATGCCGCCCTTCGCTCAATCGATGTCCGACGACGAGGTGGCTGCGGTCGTTACGTTCATCCGCACTGCATGGGGTAACCGCGGCATGCCTGTGTCAGCCAAAGATGCCAACGCATTGCGTTCGGCACCGCTGTACTGAGGGGAACTCATGAGCGACTCAACTGAGGACGGAATACCCCAAGCGCCGATCGCCCGGCGTCTATCGGACGACGAGCAGCACGTCGATGACATCGTGCGCATGGGACCGAAGGGGGCACTTGCGCTGGCCGGGATCGCGACGTTTATCGTGATCGCAATGTGGTTTGCGTTCTACTTTCTGGTGTTTTTGCCTCGCGGCGTTATCCAGTAAATCCGAGCCCATGTCGAACACCCAAAACACGCCTCCGACGGCGCCGGCGAATCATGCCGACAGCCATGCAATAGCAGTCCGTACTGAGCGGCGCTGGGCCATGTTCTCGGTGGCGTTTGTACTGCTGCTTGTCGCAATAGTGGTCTTCACCGGTTTGCACTGGGCAATGATGCCCCCGTCGCGAGTAGAAACCATCGATCCGACCACGCTGCACGTGTCCGGAGAATTTATAGAAGGCAATCTCGGAACCGCACGCGAGGCGGACGGTTCGGTGACGGTACGCGTGGTCGCGCAGCAGTATTCATTCACGCCGCAATGTATTCTCGTGCCGGCCCGTACTCCTGTCACATTCAGGATCACGAGCGCGGATGTCGTTCACGGTTTCCTGATCGCGAATACAAACATTAACTCGATGGTCGAGCCGGGCTACATCTCCACGTTCCGCAGTACGTTCAACGAGCCGGGAGACCACTTGATGCCATGTCATGAGTATTGCGGGACAGGGCATGAGGGCATGTGGGCAAATGTGAAGGTGATCGAGGCCGCCGAATTCGACAAACTTGCGGCCGGTGCACGGAGGCTCAGCTGTGTTAAATAACCGACGACTCGTGCTCGCACATTTCTGGTTCGCTTTCGCGACCTTCGGGGTGGCATTGCTGTTGGGCGCCTGGCAAATGTACGTGCGCAGTCCGCTGCATGCTTGGTTGTCCGCGCCTGAGCTGTATTACCGTTCGGTGACGGCGCACGGCTCCGTGATGGCATACGTATTTCCGACACTGATCGCTATGGGGTTCGGCTATGCGATCACCGAGCTCTCGCTTGCGCAGCGGCTGGTCGGTAAGCGGTGGGCATGGGCCGGCTGGTGGCTCGTAGCGGTAGGCTCGATTGTGGCGATGGTGCCGGTATCTATGGGGCGTGCCTCGGTGCTTTACACGTTTTATCCGCCCATGATCGGCAACCCCTTCTATTACATTGGCGTGGTACTCGTGGTGGTCGGATCATGGATTTGGGTGGCACTCATGTCCGTGAACCTGCATGTCTGGAAGAAGGCGAATCCAGGTACGCCTGTGCCGCTGCCCATGTTCGCGAACGTCGCGGGCTCGTACCTGTGGGCATGGACGGCGGTGGGCGCCGCCATCGAAATCCTGTTTCAGATTCTGCCGGTCGCGCTGGGTCTCAGATCCACCATCGATTCGGGCCTCGCGCGCGTATTCTTTTCATGGACGCTGCACGCCATCGTCTATTTTTGGCTGATGCCGGCCTATATCGCGTACTACACGCTCGTGCCGCGCGCCGTGGGGGGCCGGCTCTACAGCGATGAGATGGCGCGCATCTCGTTCATCCTCTTTCTCGTGGTCGCGATGCCGATCGGCATTCACCATTTGTTCGCGGACCCTCAAGTGGGATCGGGCTTCAAGTTCCTGCAGTCCGTGTTCACGGCGCTCGTCGCGGTGCCCACGCTGCTCACCGTCTTCACGATCTGCGCGTCCGTGGAAATTGCAGGCCGACTGCGCGGCGGCAAGGGCGCGTTTGGCTGGATACGCGCGCTGCCGTGGCACGAGCCGATGATGCTGGCTGTGGCGTTCTCGTTCGTGATGCTGGGCTTCGGTGGCGCCGGCGGCCTTATCAACATGAGCTACCAGCTCGACTCGACGATCCATAACACGCAATGGATCACGGGGCACTTCCACCTGATTTTCGGCGGCGCCATCGTCATCATGTACTTCGCGATTGCCTACGAACTATGGCCGCAACTCACAGGGCGCTCGCTTAGGAGCGTGCGGCTCATTCGATGGCAGCTCTGGACGTGGTTTGTCGGGATGATCGTTACGACGTTCCCGTGGCACTATGCCGGCATCCTCGGTATGCCGCGTCGCATGGCATTTTTCGACTACAGCGACCCCGCGATTGCGCCCGAGGCTATCACCGTTGTGCTCTCGTTCGTCGGTGCTCTGATTCTGGTCGCTTCGGCGGTGTTGTTCTTTATCGTGCTTGCAAGGGGGCACCGGGGCGCAATTGAACCCGCGCGTCGCTTCGAATTTAGCGTGGCAGTGCATCCTCCTCGTACCCTCCCGGTTGCGCTCAATAGCTTCGGACTCTGGATCGCGCTGATGATCGGACTTACCGTAGTGAACTATGGCTACCCGATTGCGCAGTTGTTGGCGCTCCCTCAGACTTCCGTGCCGGCCGTCTGGATCGGAGGGCAGCGATGAGGACACCACCGTCACCCGAAGCGCGCCTGTTCTCGCTGCGCAACCGTTGGTTCACCGTGAGCGTAGGGCTGACAGTCGCAGTTGCCGGCGTCTCGGCCCTGATAGGGTTCGTGTGGTTACCGTCGGCCCAGACCGACCCGCAGTTCAAAGGACTGTGGAACGCGATCTGTAGCGCGGCCGGGGTGCCGCAGCAATGGCTCGTCTCGCAGCCCGTGGTTTCGTCCACGAAGACAAGCACGGCAGTGCTTACTCCGCAGACCTTCGCGGGAACGGATGGACTTTCGATTGGACGCGGTGCGACGCTCTCACTGCGATGCACGATGTGTCATGGGCCGCAGGGACTTAGCTTCGCAAACTCACCGAATCTCGCAGGGCAGTACGAAAGTGTTGTGTATAAGCAGTTGAAAGATTTCCAGAGCGGAGCCCGCACGAACGCCGTGATGACCCCCATGGCTACGAATTTGAGCGATCAGGACATGAAGGACTTGGCGGCATATTACGCCTCGCTGCCTCGCGTTCGGGTCGGCGCGTCTGCAGTGCCTGCACCCGCTATCGTTGCGACGGGTTCCCCAATGCGGAATATTGCTCCCTGTGCCTCTTGTCACGGAGCCGCTGAAAACAAGCTAGGTGCGCCGTGGTTGGAGGGTGAGCCGCTCGTCTACATACGCCAGCAACTATTGGCGTTTGCAGGAGGGGAACGACATAACGATACCAGCGAGCAAATGCGCAACGTTGCGAGAAATATGACTCGCGACGAGATCGAAGCGGCCGCCAAGTTCTACTCCGGTCAACCATAACGGAAAACTGCATCTCGCACTCGTGCGATTGAGTCACGGGGAGATGCTGCCTCGGAAGTTCGTAAAGGCGCGGGCCATTTTCCGTCCGACAAGGCCGTGCTCAAACTAATCTGGCCGCAACTGCGTAACGTCGTCGTCAAGAGGCGCCCCCGTGATTAGCAGAGCCTCTGACTCAGTTCGCGCTCCGTTGCCACGAACGGCTCAACACTTCGAATTCTGAATTTCGATCGCCTCATACACGGCGGTCTCAAGAGTCAAGTGCAACGTTTAGCCAATCCGGCGGCAGCCAACTCCATGGCCATGGCTTCTTCCGGCGTTTTCCAGCCGAGCGTCTGACGTGGGCGCCCATTCATTAATTTGGCGATGTCGTTCAACTGCATCTGGGTGATGCCCGATAGGTCCATGCCCTTGGGCAGAAACTGACGCAATAGCCCGTTGGTGTGTTGATGTCCACGCAGAACTGACCCACCTGAGGCTGTAGTTTTCATCGAATTTTGACCCACGTGATTGAATGCCCTGCTCAATCTTTGAGCAGGGGATACAGAGGTGATCACGGTGGGCATATTGGCCAAGATCAGGCGGATGTATTTCCGCGAGAAGGTCCCGCTGCGCGAGATTGCGAGGCGCACGGGCCTGTCCCGGAACACGGTGCGCAGCTGGCTTCGGCAAACGGATGCCGTTGAGCCGAAGTACCCGAAGCGCGTCAGCCCG